>JBFOLS010000302.1:0-5847 GCA_040830225.1 Leisingera sp. | reverse complement strand
GCCTTGACAGCATGCTGGCGGCCCACGCGGATTATGTCACTGCCCTGCGCAGCACCGGCGCCGAAGTCATCGAACTGGAGCCTCTGGAAGCCTTCCCCGACGCGCAGTTTGTCGAGGACACTGCCCTCTGCCTTCCTCAGGGGGCGATCCTGATGCGCCCCGGCGCGCCGTCGAGGTTGGGAGAGGTTGCCGAAATGGCCCCCACCCTCCGCGCCTGCTATGACAATGTCCGCGAAATCAAAGGTCCCGGCCATATCGAGGGCGGCGACATCCTGGTGACCGGCAAGGAAGTCCTGGTCGGCCGCTCCGACCGCACTGATGCAGCAGGCGTCGCCGAGCTAGCCGAAATCGCCGCCGAGTGGGGCCACACCCTGCGCGAGGTCTTCACCCCCGAGGGTGTTCTGCACTTCAAGACCGACTGCTCGCTGATGGACGCCGAAACCATCCTCTCAACCAAACGCCTGGATGCCTCCGGCTGTTTCGACGACTACCGGGTGCTGCATGTGCCGGAGGGCGAGGAAGCCGCCGCAAATGCCATCCGGTTCAACAACCTCGTGCTGATGGCCGCAGGCTTCCCCCGCACCGCGGAAGTTCTGGACAAAGCAGGCTACGAAGTTGTCCAGATCGACAACACCGACTGCGCCAAGCTGGATGGCGGCATGTCCTGCCTGTCGCTGCGGTTTTGAACTATGAAAAGGCCCGGCGCAGCCGCGTCGGGTCTATCCCGGGACAACCTCTCCGGCGTTCGTGAAGCTGCAGCTGAAGGTAAAGGCTGAGCCCTGGCCCAGTTCGGAGCGGACGCTGATCTCTCCGCCCATCAGATCCGCAAGGCGGGCGGCAATTGTCAGCCCCAGCCCGGTGCCGCCGAAATCCCGCGTGGTAGCACTTTCGGCCTGGGAAAATGCTTTGAAAATACTGGCGAGTTTTTCTTCGGAGATGCCAATCCCGGTGTCCTCCACCGTGATGCTCAGCAGGGCCTGAGCCCCCACCGACCGCCCCGCCACCCGCACGGCGACCGCACCTTCCCCTGTGAATTTCACCGCATTGCCGACCAGATTTACGATGATCTGCCGGATCCGCCCCTCATCCCCCAGAACTGCCGATGGCAAAGCAGGATCATAGTCCAGTGACAGCGTGACCTGGCTCTCGGCTGCCTTGGGGGCCAGCATCCGGACTACGCCGGACAGCAGCTCCTGCAGATCCAGCGGCGCCGTCCTCAACTCCAGCCGCCCGGCTTCGATCTTGGAGAAGTCTAGGATTTCATTGATGATTTCCAGCAGTGCCTCACCGGACTCCATGATGGTGCGCGCGTACAGCGCCTGTTCCTCGTCCAGCTCCGTCTCTTCCAGCAGCGAGGCCATCCCCAGCACCGCATTCATCGGGGTGCGGATCTCGTGGCTCATTGTGGCAAGGAATTCAGACTTTGCCTTATTGCCGGCCTCGGCAGCACGGGTGCGCTCCTTCACCTTGTCCTCCAGCGAGTCCGCCAGTGCCTTCAGTTCCGCGTTGCTGCGATCCAGATGTTCCAGCACGTCGCCGAAGGCCAATGCCAGCTTGCCGATCTCATCCCGGCCGCAATTTGGAACACTGCGGCTGCCGCTGCCCTGACGAATGCCGGTGGCGAAATCGGTCAGCCTTTGGACCGGCCGGGTAATCCTGCTGGCCATAACCACCGCCGCCACCGACGCCAGCAGCGCACAGATCCCCGAAAGCAGAAATGTCAGGCGGAAATTCTCCATCCGCTCTTGTTCCAGCCGGGCAGTGGAAAACTCCAGCACCACATAGCCCAGACGGGTGTCGGTAGTTGCTTGGACCGGACCGGCCACCTTGATTTCGCCGTTTTCAATCAAGCTGACCCATTCCATTCCCTCCGCGGCCAGACGCAGGAACGCCTCATCAAATGGCTTGCCGCGCAAGGGGTTGTCGTCGGTGCCGTCGGTCAGCACCCTGGTGTTGGCATCCAGGATCAGCACCCGCATCGCACCCTCGCTGGCAAGCGCCGAACTCGCCTGCTGGCGCAGCCGCCGGATATCCAGATTGTACAGCGGCTCCTGCGCCGCTCCGCCCAAGGTTTTCGCCAAGTCCGCAGTATGCCGTTCAAAGGCCGCAACCGACGCCCGGTGGGCCAGCGTCGCAGATATCGCCGAGACCGCGCCGGCAACCGCAAAAACGATCAGGACGGTGTAGACAACCAGCTTGGTTCTGAGGCTGGACAGCATCAGCTCAGTTGCTCCCGATCAGATCTGAGACAGGGCCCTGGAATTGATCCAGCATCTCCCGGGTGCGGTCCGGAATGGCATCAAATTTCGTGGTTCTTTCAAACGCCTGCAGCACACTGCGCCCCTCTGGGCTCTGTTCCATGCTGGTCAGGGCCGCCTGCACCGCGGCCGTAAACGGCTCGTCCATGCCCGGCGCCACACTCGCCACATGGCGGGGGATCGCCTCCGTTTCCAAGATGATCTCAAGGTCATCGAAATCCGCACCCGCGCGTTTTTTCAGGCCGGCCAGGGACATGGCGCCGGCATCGACAAGCCCGCGCAGCACCCATTCGACTGTGTTCTCGTCATCGCCGGAAAAGACGTAGCCGGTGCTTTCCTGCGGCCGTTCCGCCCGCGGGCCGGGCATTGCCGCCAGCGGAACCGCGCGGCCGCTGACCGCAAGCCGCGGCAGGATGTAGCCGCTGGAGGAAAAAGCCTCCTCGAAGGCGACCACCCTGCCCTTCAGATCCTCCAGCGTGCGGATGCCGCTGTCGCGCCGGGCAAAGAGAACAGAGTGGTACTGCGCCACGCCCTTCTTCCATCGTCTCGCCACCAAGCGGCTGCCGCATTCAGCACGCACGGCCAGCGACACCAGCGGGCTGTCCACATAAATATCGACAGCACCGCTGCGCAGCAGTTCCGCCATATGGGCAATGTCCCGGGCGATCCGCACCTCACCCTTGGTCACCCCTTGCCCGGCCAGTTGATCCGCCAGGTATTCGGCAAATGGCAGAAACGTCCGGGTTTCCTTGACCGGCTCGTCGCTGATGGTGCCAACCACCAGCATTCTCGCCGCGGCCGCATGGCCGAACAGCAAGCTGATGCACAGGCCCGCCAGAAGCAAAGGATACTTGATGTTCACGAGGCTGCCCTCTCACTCAATAAAAGCTGCGGCGCATCCGCCGCTCCGGGCACTGCACCGGCGCAAGCACCGCCACTGCACAGACTGCACCCGAACTGGTTCAAGGTCATAGCTACCGGAAGTTTGTTACGATCCGAAGAATCAATTGGCGCCGGCTTTAACTATTCAGAGTAGAGGGTATCCGACCCTGCTCTCTCCTTTGGTTCGGCCACGCGCACAGCCGCGGGACACCTTACTTGAGCGAGACGAACTCGCCAGGTGGATGCTCGGGCTATCATGCCATTCCAGTGCCTGCGCCCCCAATTCCTTCCCATCTTGTCAAAGTTGGCGCCTTTGCAGCAGCGCATCTCCCTGAGAGGGATGAGGGGGGGTGGGGCTTAAAGAGAGTTCGCTGCGGTTGCTCCAAGAGCGGATCCAGTGACGGGACAAAGTACGGCCGTTTACCACGGTTCAGCCGCTTCTCTGCATCGCTTGGATCCAGCTCACGAGTGGCGTCAGGAGATAATAAGGACCCGGCAAGCTTGACCGGCCCGGCTTCGCAACCCGTTTTCGCATCGAGCTTTTTTGGTTCGCACAGGGCAAACATCGTGGCACATTGAAGCCGCAGGCGCTTGGCCTAAACGACAGTCGTGCGAGGACCAAAGATGGAGCTTGTTTATTTGGATGGTTCGCCATTTGCGCGAATAGTCAGAATTCTCATTCAGGAGTGGAAACTTCCGGTCGTTTGCACCGAAGTTTGTTTTCCCCTTCCGCCAGAAATTGATGCGTTAACACCTTTGGGACAGGTGCCGCTATTGCTCCGTGAAGGGCAGCAAGCCTTGTTTCCGACACTTAACATTATCGAATGTCTTTCGCGGTTTGCCGCCGAGGGCGGAGAGTTTCAATACAGCGGTCAAACCCGCGAGACTCTGGTGGTCGCCTTGTCCGCGGGCGACTCTCTCGCTCAAGCGGCCTATCAGCATTGGTCCGGACTTGGCCCGGTATCTGACAACGGATTGGGTTTCGAGCCGGGTGCGCGCAATTTGGATAGGTTCACGCGGTCAGTTCGATGGCTGGCAGAAAATGCCGAAGCCGAAAAGATTGTGTGCCTGGCTGTTGCCGTCTTTTTGTATTGGGCACGCGACCGGAAAGTTGCAGATCTTGATCTGGATGACGCATGCATTGGCCGCTTCGAAACGTTTTTCTCCCGTCCCAGCTTCAAAGCGACTATTCCCCGGCCGCACGGGCTTGCAGCAGGTAATTAAATGACGGTGGAGAACACCCGATCAAAGGCGGCAGTTTGTGACCGCTAACGCGGGATCAAATTCTACGAGAACGAAGTTTGACTTTGCGGCGCCCGCAGCCATTTTCAAGGTTGCAGTATAAAGGGACGATGCCGGCAAAGAACGGACCCAAGACCCCATTCGCCAGCCGTCACAATAGTAAAGAACTCCCAGTCTTCGACCGTGTCCGGGCCGTCCGCACTCCCAATAAGGAGCGAGTACAGCGTCGGCATAACAAGTCCAATGTATCTGGCTCTTGCCTTCCGAATGCCCTCGTTCCTTTTGAAACGCTGTAGCTATTGGACCAAGGGAAAGGACCATCCTAGCAAAATTGCCAAGAATGGCGGATCACCGTGCAGCTGTACCGCGTTGACTTAGAAACTGACACGCCAATACCGGCATAGATTGGGAAGGCAGGATCATGTACAGGCCGATTTTGTGAAATCCCGCCAATACATTGGTGGGTTGGTCAGGCGCTGCGATCCGTGGACAGAAACGGCCGTTCTCCACATGCGGTATAGGGCCTGGATCCAATGAAGAACCTTGTGCCGTAAGTCTTCTGCGAAACTCCGGTTGATTTTGGCATGTTTTGATGGCAGGCAGACGATTCTGCAAATCGCCCTGCAACTGACAATTCCGGCTCATGCCGCCGCTCGGCCCCAGCGCAGCGCGTGGCAGCATCGAGCCCATTTGGCCGGATTTTGAATGAAACATGAGCGGGCGGCATCTGCGCTATGCTGCCACTCCTTCTCATGGATTTGAGGGCCACGGATACTCCGCAAATCCTTGCGGCGAGCACTCTGCAGAAATTGATATTCAGCTTGTCCTAAGCGGTCCGCCGCAGACACGCAGAGCGAAACCTCATCCCGTGGACAGGTTTGCCATCGCCGCTTCGTTTAGCTGTCTTCTGCCGCCAAGGTTCAAGTCGTAAGCCACCGGTGCCGAACGCGAGATGACTGCCCCTTTCCGCACCACGGCCATCCTATGCGCCCGCAGCCGGACCGCTTCGATCTTATCCTTGGCCTGCAGCACCACAAAGTCAGCGTTGCATCCTTCAGAGAGGCCGTAGCCTTCCAGCCCCATGATCCGCGCTGAATTGGCGGTCACCGCCTCAAAGCACCAGTCCATGTCAGCGCGGCTGGAGAGCTGCCCGACATGCAGCCCCATGAACGCCACGTCCAGCATGTCCGCCTTGCCCAGCGAATACCAGGGATCCATCACGCAGTCCGACCCGAATCCGACGGTGATGCCCGCATCACGCAGTTCCCGGACGCGGGTCTGCCCTCGGCGTTTGGGGTAGGTATCATGGCGGCCTTGCAGCATGATGTTGATCAGCGGGTTGGGAATGGCATGCAGGCCTGCCTCGGCCATCAGCGGGATCAGCTTGGACACATAATAGTTGTCCATGGAATGCATCGAGGTCAGATGCGATCCCGCCACCCTGCCCTGCAACCCCAGCCTTTGT
>JBFOLS010000301.1:0-2122 GCA_040830225.1 Leisingera sp. | reverse complement strand
GTAATCGGGCCGTGCTTTGGGCAGCATGCCTTCCAGCATGGCATTGACAGCCAGATCCGCCTCGGTCACCGGGCCTGCACCGCCAGGCTTGTCCCAGCGCTTGGCCTCGGGGCCCGTATAGCGGCACGCAATGTCTCCGGCTTGTTCCGCCGCTTTCACAAGCAGGGAAAGATCAGTTGCCGGCAAGTGTCATTCCTTCGATCAGCAGCGACGGCACCACGGTCGACAGGTGCTGGCGGGCGTCATTTGCAGGCACGATCCGGCGCAGCATATCGTGCAGGTTGCCGGCGATGGTGCATTCGTTGACCGGATAGGCGATCTCGCCGTTTTCCACCCAGAAGCCCGAGGCCCCGCGGGAATAATCGCCCGTGTTCGGGTTGATCGTGGAGCCGATCATCGAGGTGACCAGGAGGCCGGTGCCCATCTGCGCAATCAGGTCTTCGCGGCTTGCTTCGCCTTGGGTCAGCGCAATGTTCCACGTGGAAGGAGAGGGCACGCCGCCGATACCGCGGGCGGCGTTGCCGGTGCTTTCCAGCCCCAGCTTGCGGGCCGAGGCCAGGTCCAGGGTCCAGCCGGTCAGCACGCCGTTGTCAACCACGGTGCGCTTGCGGGTCGCCAGCCCCTCGCCGTCAAACGGGCGTGAGCCGGAAATGCGCGGGCGGTGCGGGTCCTCAACCACCGAGAGCGCCTCAGGCAGCACCTGCTGGCCCAGCGAATCTTTCAGCCAGGAGGAGCCCCGCGCAATGGCTGCACCATTGGCTGCAGAGAGCAAGTGGCCGATCAGCGAAGAGGAGATGCGTTCGTCGAACAGCACCGGAAAACTGCCGGTCTTGGGTTTGCGGGCCCCAAGCCGGGCCACCGCGCGCTCGCCGGCAGTGCGGCCGATGTCATCGGCGCTGCGCAGGTCGGATTGAAAGGTGCGCGAGTCGCCGTCGTGGTCGCGCTCCATGCCTGTGCCGGTGCCTGCGATGCCGGTGCAGGACAGCGATCTGCCGGTACGCTGATACCCGCCGGAGAAGCCGTTGGTTGCCGCCAGATGCACCACATGGCGGCCATAGCCAGCGCCGGCCGACTGCACCTGGGTGATGCCATCGACTGCCTGGCAGGCAGCCTCGGCGGCCAGAGCGTCAGCCTGCAGCGCGGCTGGTTCCGGCTCGCCGCTTGGGTCTTCCAGCTCCAGGGCTGCCAGATCCCAGTTCTGAGCCAGCTGCGACGGATCGGCGAGGCCGGTGTAGGGGTCTTCGGGCGCTTCCTTGGCCATGGCGACAGCGCGTTCAGCCATCGCTTCGATGGTCTCGGGGCGCATGTCGGAGGAAGAGACCAGCGCTTGGCGCTTGCCAACAAACACCCGCAGGCCCAGGTCGGTGCCCTCGGAACGCTCTGCATGCTCCAGTTTGCCCTCGCGCACTTCGATGCTGAGGGAACTGCCCTCGGCAGCCATGGCATCGGCGGCATCCGCGCCGGACTTGCGGGCGGCATCAATCAGGGCGTGGCAAAGCGCTTCGGGGGACTGGGTCATGGGCACCTTCTGTTCTGCTCCCTTTCAGAGCTATCCAGACAAAGGCCCTGCCGCAAGGGCGGGCCGCAAAAAAGGGGCCGCCGATGGCAGCCCCTTCGCACAACCTGTCCGGAATTTGACGGTTATTTTATGCGCTGGCCATTGGCGAGGATCTGGCCGTCCTCAGAGACTTCAATCTTCGAGCTTAGGCTGTCCTCACCTTCGCCGGGTACGGCAAACATGCCCATCATAATCCGCGCGCCCATGGCATCGCTGTCGGTGATCAGGCCCATCTGGATCAGCTTATCAATCAGCCCGTTGGCGCCTGTCAGTTGGAAACTGGCTTCGCCAGACGGGGCCGGGAAGCCGCCGAAGCTCTCCAGATCACCATTGTTGAATGCGAAGTCTCCGGTGCCGGTCAGCTTGGCGCCTGCCGCGGAAAGCTCAAGATCTGTCATAGTGAGCGCGTTCAGCTCCAGCGGCTGCTCGCCCGGCTTCATGGCCATGAGGGCGGTAAAGTCCAGCAGGTTTTGCAGCAGCGTGGTTTCGCCTTTGAAGGAAGCTGCAACGGTTGCTGGATCGCGCGGCAGCACCGTGGCGGGGTCGATCAGGCTCCAGATGCCG
>JBFOLS010000300.1:0-4691 GCA_040830225.1 Leisingera sp. | reverse complement strand
GGCGCATCTCAGGTGCACCTGTGACGGGCGGGAGTTCCTGGTTGAGGTCAGGCCTGGCCTGCCAAAGTCTTGCCGCGGCGGTCGTGGCGCAGGGAGGCATAGAGCACATGGGTGCGCCAGCGGCCGTTGATCTGCAAGTAAGACTGGGCAACGCCCTCGTATTTGAAACCGGACTTCTCCAGCAGACCGCGGGAGGCTTGGTTTTCCGGCAGGCAGGCCGCCTCGATCCGGCTGAGATCCAGCTTGCTGAAGGCGTGATGCACAACCGCACCGATAGCCTCGCGCATATAGCCTTGGCGGGCAAAGCTTTGACCGGTCCAGTAGCCCAATGTGCCCGCCTGGGCCGGGCCGCGGCGGATGTTGTCCAGCGTGATCGCGCCCACCAGCTGACTGTCCGACCGGCGGAACAGGAACAGCGGCATCGCGGTGCCGGAGGAAACCGAACGCCGGGCCCAGTAGACCCGGTTGGTAAAGCTCTTGCGGCTGAGGTGGTCCGCTGCCCAGCTGGGCTCCCAGGGGGTGAGATATGCCTGGCTTTGCAGACGCAAAGCTGCCCACCCGTGAAAATCCGCATGCACCGGCGGCCTGAGAGTCAGGCGCTCGGTTTCGATACGGACCTTGCGGCGGTTCAGCAGCATCAGGCGGCGCGCCTCTCCTGCAGCCTCTCCAATGCAGGCGCGCCGTCAACCGGGCCGTAAAGCGCCAGTGCCGCAGGGGCGGTCACAGCCATGGTCTCGGCCAGCTCCCGCACGTCCTTGGTGGTCACTGCGTTGATCCGGTCCACGGTGCGCTCCAGCGACGGCACCTTGCCCCAGATCTGCACCAGCCGGGCCAGCCGTTCCGCCCGGTTCGAGGGGCTTTCCAGCCCCATCAGCATGCCGGCCTTCATCTGAGCGCGGGCGCGTTCGACCTCGGCGTCGTTCATGTCGTCCGCGGCACGTTTCATCTCGTCGATGGTGATGCCCGCGAGTTCTGCCAGCTGCTCGCCGGAGGTGCCCGCATAGACGGTCATCGAACCGGTGTCAGCATAAGAGCCCGCCTGCGAGAAAATCGTGTAGCAGAGGCCACGCTTTTCGCGCACCTCCTGGAACAGCCGCGAGGACATGCCGCCGCCAAGGGCGCTCGCATAGATCTGCGCGGTGTACATGGATTGGTCTCGGTAGCTGGGCGCCTCAAAGGCCAGCGCAAAATGCGCCTGCTCCAGATCCTTCACCTGCCGCGCTTCGCCACCGGTGAAAGAGGCGCCTTCGGCGGTGAAATCGGGCTTGGCTTCCATATGGCCGAACAGGCGCTCGGCTAGTTTGACCAGCTCTTCGTGATCCACACCGCCAGCGGCTGCCAAGATCATCTGCCCCGGACCGTAGTGCTCGGCGACAAAGCCTTGAAGGTCCTCGCGGGAGAAGCTGCTGACTCGTTCTGCCGGGCCGAGGATGGTGCGCCCCAAGGGCTGACCGCGGTAGCTTTCCTCCTGCAGCCAGTCAAAGATCACATCATCCGGCGTGTCCAGCGACTGGCCGATTTCCTGCAGGATCACCCCGCGTTCGACCTCGATCTCGCGCTGGTCGAACACCGGGTTCAGCAGGATGTCCCCAATCACATCCACCGCCAGCGGCACATCGTCCTTCAGCACACGGGCGTAATAGGCCGTCACCTCGCGCGAGGTGTAGGCGTTGATATAGCCGCCCACATCCTCGATCTCCTCGGCGATCTGCAGCGCCGAGCGGGTCTTGGTGCCCTTGAAGGCCATATGCTCCAGGAAATGGGCGATGCCGTTCTGCTCAATCCGCTCGTGGCGGCCGCCGGCGCTCACCCAGATCCCGATCGCCGCGGATTCCAGCCCCGGCATATGCTCGGAGACGATGCGGAACCCGTTGGCGAGTGTGTGCTGCTGTACGGTCAATGCGCGATGTTCTTTCTGATGTGATCCTCGAGGGCGGCCAGATCACTGCTGATCCGGGTCACCCGTTCCGATCTCTCATACAGGTCGGACATGCGCGGCGGCAAGGGCGGATGGATGCCGCTGGCGTCTTCCACTGCGGCCGGGAATTTCGCCGGATGCGCGGTGGCCAGGGTGATCATCGGTACGTCTGCCTGGCGGTGCTCATTTGCAACCTTCACACCGACCGCGCCATGCGGGCACAGCAGTTCGCCAGAAGAGGCCAGTTCGGATTTGATGGTGGCCAGGGTTTCCTCCTCGGAGGTGCGGCCCGAGGCATAGGTCTCGGACAGCGCCTGCATCGCGCCTTGGGAGACGTCAAAGCCGCCGTTCTTCAGCTCATCCATCAGCTGGGCGATGGCCTTGCTGTCCTTGCCATAGGCGTAGAACAGCGCGCGCTCGAAGTTGGAGGAGACCTGGATATCCATCGAAGGTGAAATCGAGGGCCGGGTGTCGCCCTTGTAGTAGCCCTGCCCCGACAGGCAGCGGTGCAGGATGTCGTTCTGGTTGGTGGCCACCACCAGCTGGTCGATCGGCAGGCCCATCTGCTTGGCGATGTAACCTGCAAAGATGTCGCCGAAGTTGCCGGTCGGGACGGTAAAGCTCACCTTGCGCTGCGGCGCGCCGAGCGACACAGCTGAGGAGAAGTAATAGACCACCTGCGCCAGCACGCGGGCGATATTGATCGAGTTCACGCCGGCCAGTTTGACGCCGTCGCGGAAGTCGAAGTCGTTGAACATGTCTTTGACGCGTGCCTGGCAGTCGTCGAAATCGCCATCAACCGCCAGAGCGTGGACGTTGGCGTCCTGCGGCGTGGTCATCTGGCGGCGCTGCACCTCGGAGACGCGGCCATGCGGGTAAAGGATGAAGACGTCGACGTTCGAAAGGCCGCGGAAAGCCTCCATCGCAGCGGAGCCGGTGTCGCCGGAAGTGGCGCCAGCGATGGTCACCCGGTCGCCGCGGCGCTCAAGTGCCGCTTGAAACAGTTGGCCGATCAGCTGCATGGCGAAATCTTTGAACGCCAATGTGGGGCCGTGGAAAAGTTCCAGCAGGAAGTGGTTCGGCGCCAGTTGTTTCAAGGGCGCGCGGGCGGCGTGGCCAAAGCTTTCGTAGGCGCGGGCAATGATGCCACGGAACTCCTCATCCGTGAAGCAGTCGCCGATGAAGGGGCGCATGACGCGGAAAGCGGTTTCCTCGTAGGACAGGCCCGCCAGCGACGCGATGTCGTCGTGGGACATCTGCGGGATTTCCGCCGGCACATAAAGGCCGCCGTCGCGGGCCAGGCCGGTCAGCATGGCGTCTTCAAAGGTCAGCTCGGGCGCTTGGCCCCGGGTCGAGATATATTTCATCGCCTTCAGCTCTTTCGGGTTCAGGGGCGGCTGCGCCGCAGGAAGTAGAGGGTCATCACCGCCCAGATAAAGGCAAGCGAAAACCAGGTGATCGCATATTGCAAGTGGTTGTTCGGGATACCCGCCGTTGTCACGGCTTGCGGAGTGACCGCGGCCTCAGGCTCTGCGCTGCGGGCAACAATCAAAACGGGTTCGGTATTCAGACGCTCTGCCATATAGGCGAGGTCCCGGGCATAGAGGATATTGGTGTCCACTTCTGGCGCGGGGGTGGTCCAATCGCCCTCATCCGGCCAGAGAAGATTGCCGGTAACAGTAACCTGCCCGCGGGTGAGAGGCCTGGCTTTTTCAGCGGCGGAAATGAAACCGCGGTCCAAGAGAACCCGGCGGCCATCGGTGGTAACAAAGGGCGCAATGACCCGGTAGCCTGTCTCAGCGTCCTTGGTGACCCAGAACACGTGCAGTTCGTTGCCCTCAATCTCACCTTCGACGGTGACGGCCAGGTAACGGTCGCGCTTTTTGACCGGGGACTCGGGCAAACCGGCGGGAGCAGCTGCGATATTGCTCTCAATCGTTTGCAGAAGGTCTTCTTTCCAGGCCATGCGCTGCAGCTGCCAGGTGCCGAGGCCAAGAAGAATGGCCAGGCCCGCACCGCTGATGATCAAAAGGAAGATGACACGCCGCATCGACGCTTTGCTCCGCTTCAAAGTTCAGGGCGCGCAAGGTGTCCCTTGCGCGCCCCGTGTGTGACTTCATGCCTGCGGATAATCAACCGCAAACATGTAACCAATACAAACGCCCGTTACAGACCGGCAGTGCCCCAGATGTAGACGGCCACGAAGAGGAACAGCCAGACGACGTCCACGAAGTGCCAGTACCAGGCGGCGGCCTCGAAGCCGACGTGCTGCTCGGGGGTGAAGTCGCCCTTCATCGCGCGGATCAGGCAGACGGTCAGGAAGATGGTGCCGATGATCACGTGGAAGCCGTGGAAACCAGTCGCCATGAAGAAGTTCGAGTAGAACTCGTCTTCGCCGAACTTCCAGCCTTCGTGCAGCAGATGGTAGTATTCGTAGCCCTGCAGTGCGGTGAAGGCGATGCCGAAGGCGATGCCGATGGCCAGGCCCTGCACCAGAGCCTTGCGGTCGTTGTTGTGGACCAGGGCGTGGTGCGCCCAGGTTACAGCACAGCCCGAAAGCAGCAGCAGCAGCGTGTTGATCAGCGGCAGGTGGAAGGGATCGACGGCGACGATTTCCGGCGCGATGTACTCCGTGCCGATATAGGTCTCCATCGGGTAGATGGCGTGTTTGAAGAACGACCAGAACCAGGCGAAGAAGAACATCACCTCGGACATCACAAACAGGATGAAGCCGTAGCGCAGGCCGATGCGGACAACCGGGGTGTGGTCGCCG
>JBFOLS010000299.1:0-4270 GCA_040830225.1 Leisingera sp. | reverse complement strand
GACCTCAGACAATCTGGCAATGCTGCAGGAGCCTGCCGGCCTCGAGGAAGCCAGGTCGCTTATGAAGGCGCGCCGGATTGAAAAGCTTCTGGTATCCGACGGGGAGGGCAAGCTGCCGGGTGTGATGACGTTGAAAGACACCGAACAGGGGGTTTTGAATCCGACCGCCTGCAAGGATGAACTGGGCCGCCTGCGCGTCGCCGCAGCCAGTTCGGTTGGCGACAGCGGTTTTGCGCGTTCAGAAGCGCTGATTGACGCGGGCGTAGACATCGTCGTGGTGGACACTGCGCATGGGCATTCGGCCGGCGTTATCGAAGCCGTGAAGCGGGTGAAAGAGTTATCCAGCTCCGTTCAGGTGATCGCAGGCAATGTTGCAACCGGCGAAGCCACCAAAGCTCTGATCGACGCTGGCGCCGACGCCGTGAAAGTCGGCATCGGTCCGGGTTCGATTTGCACCACCCGCATGGTGGCTGGCGTTGGCGTGCCGCAGCTGACCGCGATTATGGATTGCGCCGCAGCTGCTGGCGGCACTCCGGTGATTGCGGATGGGGGCATCAAGTTCTCCGGCGACTTTGCCAAGGCGATTGCAGCCGGTGCTTCCTGTGCCATGGTTGGCTCGATGATTGCCGGTACCGACGAGTCTCCGGGTGAAGTGATCCTGTACCAGGGCCGCTCGTTCAAATCCTATCGCGGCATGGGCTCGATGGGCGCAATGGCGCGCGGCTCGGCTGACCGTTACTTCCAGAAAGATGCGGCCAGCGACAAACTGGTGCCGGAAGGGATCGAAGGCCAGGTGCCCTACAAAGGCGGAGCAAACGCTGTGATCCATCAGCTGGTCGGCGGCCTGCGTGCGGCGATGGGCTATACCGGCTGCGCCACCGTCGATGAGATGCGCAAGAACTGCAATTTTGTGCGCATCACCGGCGCGGGCCTGAAGGAAAGCCACGTGCACGACGTGCAGATCACCCGCGAAGCGCCGAATTACCGGGTGGGTTAAGAACCATGATGGCGGCCTGTAAGAAAAGGGCAGGGGCATGACCCCCGCCGCCCGCCTGCAGGCGGCCATCGAAATCCTGGATCAGGTGCTGGCAGGAGAGCCTGCGGAAAAGTCCCTGACCTCCTGGGGCCGGCGGAGCCGCTTTGCCGGTTCCAAGGACCGGGCGGCAGTGCGCGACCATGTCTTTACTGCACTGCGTTGCCTGCGGTCTCATGCGGCGCTTGGCGGCGCACGCAGCGGCCGTGGGCTGATCCTTGGCGCTCTGCGTGAGGCAGGACAGAACGCTGACGAGGTCTTTTCCGGCCAGGGCCATGCTCCTTCGCCGCTGTCCGATGCAGAACGCAGCCTGCCCGAGGCTCCCAAAGGGCCGGAAGCACTGGATATCCCTGATTGGCTTTGGCCCGAATTCAGAAGCAGCCTTGGCGGCAACGCGGAAGCTGCTGCCTGTGCGATGCGCAGCCGGGCGCCTGTGCATTTGCGTGTGAACACTTCCAAGTCGACTCTCTCGCAGGCACAGCAGAGCCTGGCTGCTGAAGGCATCACCACGACCCCTCATCCGGCTTCTGAAACGGCACTTGAAGTCATTGAAGGTGCTCGCAAGCTCCGCAATGCGAAGCCGTATTCGGATGGGTCGGTCGAGTTACAGGACGCCGCCAGCCAAGCGGTGGTGGAGCAGCTGCCGCTGAAGGATGGCATGAAGGTTCTGGACTATTGCGCAGGCGGCGGCGGTAAGAGTCTGGCCATGGCTGACCGGGCAAAAATACGCCTTTACGCCCACGATGCCGACCCCAGACGAATGAAAGACCTGCCAGGCCGCGCGGCGCGGGCAGGGGCCAGGGTCTCGCTGCTGGAAGGGACGGAGCTGGAACGCAGCAGCCCCTTTGATCTGATCCTGTGCGACGTGCCCTGTTCCGGGTCCGGCTCGTGGCGGCGGGCTCCGGAAGGTAAATGGCGGCTTACTCGAGAAAACTTGCAGGCTCTGCACCGGATCCAAGCGGAGATTCTGCAAAAAGCGGCTCAGCTCACTGCGCCTGCCGGAACAATAGCCTACGCCACCTGCTCGATGCTGAACAGCGAAAACTCCACTCAAGTTCAAAGCTTTGTGCAGGAAAACCCTGGCTGGGTCCTGACGGCTGAGCAAAGCTGGCAGGTGCAAGACGGCACCGATGGTTTCTATGTTGCCGTGTTGACGCGTACAAAAGGCGGTTGTTAGGGTTCACGCTGGAAAACCCAAGTGTTTCTTAACGTGGTTTTAACCAAAATCACCGCGTTATGTCGGCACTGTGCACGATCTATGGAGCCGTAATGTCTGCTCGCCAAGAAACCTCCGTTCCGGAATTGCGGGTTTACGCGCCTGAGCACGCCAGGCTGGCTGCAACTTTGCTGTTGGCTCTGGCTTTGCTGGCCGGACCTTGGCTGCTGCCGCTGCCCGCGTGGATCGGCCGCGGTTTCATCATGGTGGGGCTGACACTGATCGCGGTTGCTGTGCTTCTCGTGGTCCAGACCCGGCTGCGTCTGAACGCGCGCGCTATGGCAGCGGAGCTGCTGACCGGGTTTATCGAGAAAGACGCCACGCCGAGCTTTGTCACCGATGATGACGGGGTGATCCATGCCTGAAACGGAGGGGCGATAAAACGGTTCCAGGATGCCAGCCGCGAGACCCTGGCGGGCACGCTTCGTTCAGTGCTGGCAAACCCGTCGGCGGTACTGTACCGGCTGCAAAGCCGGGCCCGGGTCGACGGTTCCGCGCGAGAGGATATCGTGACCCGCCGCGGCCATGTGCGGCTAGCGGTTCATCAGATGAACGGCGGCAGCTTCCTGTGGCGGGTTGAGGACATTCTTGACCGTGGCGGCAATGGTCGCGGTGCTGAAACGATGCCGGTGCCGATGATCACGGTGGGCAGAACTGGCGCCGTTTTGTTTATGAACGAGGCGGCCCGCAGCCTGATTGGCGAGCGGGTGAAATCCACCGACAGGCTGTTCCCGTCACTGCCGATTCTGCCGGGGCAGATTAATACGCTTAGCACCAAGAACGGTCCGGTTCAGGTTCTTGTCAACGAGAAGAACCGGGCTCAGGGGCGAAGCGAGCTTTTCCTGATGGAGGTTGATGAATCCGGCTTTGACTCTGCCCAGGCTGGGCTGGAGGCGTTACCGGTGCCGTTTCTGAAGGTTGCCCCAACCGGAGAAATCCTGACCACCAACCGGATGGCCTTGCGTCTTCTGGGGGTTGAAAGCTGTGCAAACCTGAAACTTGGCCAGTTGATGGAAGGCCTTGGCCGCCCAATGTCTGACTGGTTGCGCGATACTGCTGACGGGCTTGCGCCGAACAAATCCGAATTCCTGCGGCTATCACGCGCGGATAAGGAAGTTTTTGTTCAGGTCACTCTTACCCGTGTCGTGGAAGAGGGCACCCCGGTCCTTATTGCTGTACTCAACGACGCAACTGAGTTGAAGACGCTGGAAGCGCAATTTGTGCAAAGCCAGAAGATGCAAGCGATCGGTCAGCTGGCTGGAGGTGTTGCGCATGACTTCAACAACTTGCTGACTGCAATCTCGGGCCATTGCGACCTGCTGTTGCTGCGCCACGATCAGGGCGATCAGGACTATGGCGATCTGATTCAGATCCACGAAAACGCCAACCGTGCCGCCTCGCTGGTCAGCCAGCTGCTGGCGTTCTCGAGGAAGCAGACGCTGCAGCCTGAAATCCTGGATGTGCGTGACACACTCTCGGATCTGACACACCTGCTGAACCGCCTTGTGGGTGAGAAGGTAACTCTGACCCTTAGCCACGACCCGGTCATGAAGTCGATCCGTGCTGACAAACGGCAGCTGGAGCAGGTGCTGATGAATCTGGTGGTGAATGCACGGGATGCAATGCCTCAGGGCGGTGAAATCCGTGTCGAAACCGAGGTTCTGGCGCTGGACAAACCGCTGGAGCGCGACCGCGCCACTGTTCCCGCAGGGGATTGGGTAACGGTGAAGGTTTCGGATGAGGGGGTTGGGATTGCTCCCGACAAACTGCAGAAGGTTTTCGAGCCCTTTTACACCACCAAACGCACAGGTGAAGGCACCGGTCTGGGGCTATCGACGGCTTATGGGATCATCAAACAGACCGGCGGCTACATCTTTGTTGACTCGGTCAAGGGGCATGGTACCCAGTTCACCCTGTTCTTTCCGGTTTTCAAACAGCAGGCCGAACAGCCTCCAGCAGAAAAATCTGCTGAAGCGGAAGATAAGGCCGCGGCAACCCAGCATGGCGAAGGCGTGGTTCTT
>JBFOLS010000298.1:0-2381 GCA_040830225.1 Leisingera sp. | reverse complement strand
CGCATTCAAATCATCATAAAGCCCAAGATCAACGGTCCCGGCATTGCCCCCCACCAGACACGGCAGCGCGCCCGCGGCCTTGCCGTCCTCGACCAGATGCGCCAGCGCAGCGCAATCCATCTGCCCGCCCTTCAACGGCACCTTGCGGATGTTCTCCGAACCGATGCCAAGCAGCTCAACCGCCTTCAACGTCGCATTATGCACGCCCTCGCCGGCATAGACGGTCAGCCAGGCCGAGCCCTGCCCGCTCTTGCGCAGGTTCTTCAGGACCCGCAGCCGTGCCGCCTGAAAGGCAATCACCGTGGCCTGCGAGGTTCCGGTCACCAAAAGCCCGCTGGCGCCTTCCGGCATCCCCATCTTGCGGCGGGTCCAGTCGACCACTGCGCGCTCCATGTAATTCGCGCCGTGATCGCGCCCGCCCATATTGGCATTGACCGCCGCCGCCGCCAAAGAGCTGATCAGGTCCGAGGCCAGCCCCGACCCCTGTACCCAGCCCCAGAACCGCGGATGAATATTGCCGCCGTGATAGGGCAGCACGTCCTCGATGATCCGGTCCACGGTCTCCTGCGGCCCGCGCGCCTCCGCCGTTACCGCATAGCGCGCATCAATGTCTTCCGGCACCGGCTGCCAGGGACGCTCCGCGGCTTCCTGCATCTGGTCCAGCGCCGCATCCAGCATCCGCCGCGCCTCAGCCCGGAAAGCCTCCCAATCCTGCGTCTTGATCCCTTTTTCAGCCAACTGCGCGCCCTCCTCATGCCTCTCGCTGGCAGAGGTTTAGCCTGCAAATGCTGCACCTGCAGCAATTTTCTCCCAACTGCGGCAATCTGAAAACTATGGTTCGGATTTTTGCGAGGCTTTGCCCAGCAAGGATGGGATCCGCGTGCTCAGTGAAACCGAACGAAACGCTTGATTTGCCGATTGCTGTATCCCAGGTGCGGCAACATTTCTTCCATGAACTCCTGCCAAGGCTGACCGGAATAAGTGTGAGAAACAAAGTTCGAAACGCAGGTTCTGAAGTTGTCAGTATATTCAACCTGCCAGTCGGTGATGTCGAAGATCTGAAACCGCTCCCCGTCCCGGGCGCAAAACGCATCCAAGGGTGCAACTTCCAGCAGCTTGTCTGCCGCTTCAGCGCTGAGCCGAACCTCCTTATCCTTGAAGGGCAGCCTCTGCGTCGGCATGTTCTCGATGGTAAACGGCACGCCTTCTACATTCGCCAATGCACTATTGTGCAGCGGTTTGGCGGTTTTATGCGTCAACAAGGCCCCATTAGGGCTCCGCTCAATTCTAAAGACTGTCGGCAGTTCACTAGGAGGACCCAGGAGAATTCTAAGCCCCCACTCACCGGTCTTCCGCTGATAGCCATTCCACGCGGCTTCTTGGAAGGACGCCAGATGAAAGTTCCACTTCCGCTCCCAGAACGTCAGATCTTCGAACCGGGTATTGCCAGGCAGGTAATTTCTTCCCACCCACCCTTCTGGATAAAACCAACTGCTATTCTTCCTTACCGGGCCAACAATTCCGTCCCGTGCCGCATGTCCCGCAGCACACCCGCTCAATACCAGCGCCAAGCCCGCCGCCATCGCAACTTTCCGCATCTGCAATACTCTGCCTGAAATTGATTTCCGAATTCAGTCAAATCACTATACGCAAGAAAGCGCGGTTATCCACAGCCCCTAGCGGCCCTCTTCCACCCAGCCACAACACCTGCCATAATGGCCTTTAACCAACACCAAGGAAGAGCAGCTCCCGCACATGGCCGACGACCTCCTCAGCACGCCCGCTTCTGAGACCTATGACGCCTCCTCGATCGAGGTTCTGGAAGGCCTTGAACCGGTCCGCCAGCGCCCCGGCATGTATATCGGCGGCACCGATGAACGCGCGCTGCACCATATGGTCGCCGAGATCCTCGACAACTCGATGGACGAAGCGGTTGCGGGCCACGCCAACCGCATCGAGGTCACACTGCATTCCGACTACGCGGTCACCATCTCGGACAACGGCCGCGGCATCCCGATCGACCCCCACCCCAAGTTCCCGGACAAATCCGCGCTTGAGGTCATCCTCTGCACCCTGCACGCAGGCGGCAAATTCTCCGGCAAGGCCTACCAGACCTCCGGCGGTCTGCACGGCGTCGGCTCCTCGGTGGTGAACGCGCTGTCTGATTCCATGGTGGTCCAAGTCGCCAAGAACAAAGAGCTGTTCGAACAGCGCTTCTCCCGCGGCCTGCCTCTGGGCGGGGTGGAAAAAATCGGCGCCGCCCCCAACAAGCGCGGCACCTTCGTCACCTTCCACGCCGACGAGGAAATCTTCGGCCACCACCGCTTCAAGCCCAAGCGCCTGTTCACCCTGGTGCGCTCCAAGGCCTACCTGTTCTCCGG
>JBFOLS010000297.1:0-2980 GCA_040830225.1 Leisingera sp. | reverse complement strand
GGCCAAGGGTGCCCGCGACATGGGTGCGAAGATCCTGCGCTTCACTCCGGCGACCGGTGTGACCCAGCACGAAGACGGCACCTGGACCGTGCAGACCGAAAAAGGCAACATCGACTGTGACTATGTGGTGAACGCCGCCGGGTACTACGCGCAGCGTGTGGGCGAGATGTTCAAGCCCTACGGCGGCCGGACCGTGCCTGCCATGGTGATGGAGCACCAGTACCTGCTGACCGAACAGATCCCTGAGGTCGAAGCCTGGTCGAAGGAACACGGCGGCAAGCTGCCCCTGATCCGCGACGTGGACGTGTCCTACTACCTGCGTCAGGAAAAGCACGGCTACAACCTCGGCCCCTATGAGCCGAACTGCAAGGGCCACTGGCTGACCGAAGAAGATCCGATGCCCGAGGACTTCTCGTTCCAGCTGTGGCAGGAAGATCTGGACCGGATCGAAGACATCGTAACCGACGCGATGGAGCGGGTGCCGCTGATGGCATCCTCCGGTGTCTCCAGCGTGATCAACGGTCCGATCCCCTATGCCCCTGATGGCCTGCCGATGATCGGACCGATGCCGGGTGTGAAGAACGCCTTCGAAGCGCACAGCTTCACTTTCGGCATTGCCCAGGGCGGCGGCGCCGGTAAGGTGCTGGCCGAGTGGATCGTCGATGGCGCGACCGAGTGGGACATGTGGGCGGTCGACCCGCGCCGCTACACCGACTACACCGACCAGGATTATTGTAACCAGAAGGGTATGGAGGTCTACGGCAACGAATACGCCATGCACTTCCCGCACCACGAGTGGCCGGCCGCACGCGACAAGAAGGTCAGCCAGGTACACGCCAAGATCAAGGAACTGGGCGGCGTGATGGGCGCCTACAACGGCTGGGAACGCGCCAACTGGTTTTCCAAGGACGGCGACGACACCTCCGAGGAAGCCACCCACACCTGGGGCCGCTCCGGCCCATGGCAGCAGCGCATCCAGGAAGAATGCGAAGCGGTCCGCGACGGCGTCGGCGTTCTGGACCTGCCGGGCTTCTCCCGCTTCAACCTCGAAGGCGAAGGCGCCGCCGAGTTCCTGCGCGGCCTGGTGACCGGCGGCCTGCCGAAAGTGGGCCGGATGAATCTGGTCTACTTCTCGGACGACCGCGGCCGCATCCTAACCGAGATGTCCTGTGTCCGTCACGGCGAAGACCACTTCACCATGATCACAGCAGGCTCGGCCCAGTGGCACGACTTCGAAATCCTGCGCAACGCACTGCCCGCAGGCCTGACCCTGACCGACCGCACCACCGAATTCGCGACCATGATCGTCACCGGTCCGAAATCGCGTGAGCTGTTTGCAGGCATCTCGGACGCCGATCTGTCGCTGGGCTGGCTGACCCACCAGGAAGCCACCGTCGCAGGCAAGCCCGCCTTTCTGGCGCGTGTGTCCTATGCCGGCGAACTCGGCTGGGAAGTCCACTGTGCCAACGATCATCAGGGTGAGATCTATGCGGCCCTGATCGAAGGCGGCGCCAAGCCGTTCGGCATGTACGCGCTGAACTCGCTGCGTATCGAAAAAGGCTACCGCACCTGGAAGGGCGATCTGTCGACCGACTACTCGCTGCTCGAAGGCGGGCTGGAGCGTTTCGTCAAGCTGGACAAGCCGCAGGACTTCCCGGGCAAGGCGGCAATTCAGAACGAAAAGCAGCAGGGCGTGAAGAAGACCTTCGTCACCCTGATCGTCGAAGCCGGCGATGCCGATGCGCCTTACATGTCCTGCATCTGGAAAGACGGCGAGATCGTGGGCGAGACCACTTCGGGCGATTGGGGCTACCGGGTGAACGCCTCCATCGCGCTGGGCATGGTGCGTCCTGAGCTTGCTGAGCCGGGCACCGAGCTGGAGGTCGAGATCTACGGGCAGAAATGCCGTGCGGTGGTTCAGAAAGACGAACCGCTGTGGGATCCGGCCAACGAGCGCCTGCGCGCCTGATAACGGGCATCAGCCCGGGCTGTAACAGGCCCGGGCTGATGCTCTGGCAAAAGACAGCCTGCGCCGCCGGATCGTTTCATGTATCCTGGCGGCGCAGGCGCTCCAAGGAAAGGTTACTGTGCTATGGCTGAGGTCACGCTTCTGGATGGCTCGATCGGGCAAGAGGTTGTCAAACGGTCCGGCGACCGGGCAACGCCCTTGTGGTCGACTGCCGTGATGATCGAAAAGCCTGAGGTGGTCGGCAGCGTTCACGCCGATTACTTCGCCGCCGGTGCCACCATTGCCACCATGAATACCTACGCTGTGCTGCGCGACCGCCTGGTTCGCGCCGGTATCGAAGAGCATTTCAAAGAGCTTCTGGCCAAGGCTGCCACCCAGGCCGCCGCTGCCCGCGAAACGCACGGCTCCGGCCGCGTCGCGGCTTCGCTTGGCCCCTTGATTGCCTCCTACCGTCCCGATATCTGCCCTCCAGCGGACGAGGCCAAGACGGCCTACGCCGAACTGGTTCAGCTGCTGGAGCCGGCTGCGGATCTGTTCCTGATTGAAACCGTCTCCTCGCTGGAGCAGGCCAAAGGCACGCTGCAGGGCTGCGCGGACACAGACAAACCTGTCTGGCTGGCTGTGTCGGTCTCCGACGATGACGGCACCTTGCTGCGCTCCGGCGAGCCGCTGGCGGACCTTGCGCCGCTGGTCGAGGAGTTCCAGCCAGAAGCTGTGCTGCTCAACTGTTCCCGCCCGGAGGTGATCGGCGAGGGCCTGGAAATTGTTAAAGGCTTCGGCAAGCCCTTCGGTGCTTATGCCAACGGCTTTACCCGGATTTCCGAAGGCTTCCTGAAGGACGCGCCCACTGTGGATGCATTGGAACAGCGTCAGGACCTGGGGCCAAAGGCCTATGCGGAATTTGCGATGGGATGGACTGCGCAAGGCGCCACCATCGTAGGCGGCTGCTGCGAAGTCGGGCCGGAACACATCGCCGAACTGGCCTGCCAGTTGCGCGCAGCCGGGCACCGG
>JBFOLS010000296.1:0-11855 GCA_040830225.1 Leisingera sp. | reverse complement strand
TAAGTGGTTCGGCACCTATCACGACGGTTCCGAAGAGGCGACCCGCCGCACCCGCGACCGAAAGCGCCAGATGCACGCGAGGTGAAGACGGGCGCCCCCAGTCCATCATCGGCGACGATAGGCGCTGGTGTCTGAAATCCGAGGAGGCAGAGTGACTGGAACTTGATTGTTAAACCGTGCCTGCAACGCAGAGCAAATGCCGGCAGAAGGCAGTATCAGAGGGGAAATTCACCCCCTCCCAAGGGCAGGGCCGCCGGTTTATTCGGGCTTTTGATTATACATTCCATAAGCAAACTGCATCGAAAACAGCGCTACTCTTTGCGCTCATCTCAATAAGAGTGCCGCATGATCTTTCACTTTCCGCCGCGCTCCGTGGCTGCACCGGCTGCGCTGCTTGGCGCTAGCTGGGCTTTGCACCTGTGCCGCCAGCCCGGTCTGGACATTCTCTGGACCGGTGGCGCACACTCCCGGTGCTGTATCAAGCCTCCGGTGCCGTATCCGGCTGGCCACCGCATGCACAGGTACGGCTTCAGCATCCGGCACGGCCCCGTATGCTGCTGTTTCCCTGCTCCGCGGGAAGTGATCGGCACGTGAATGCAAAGTCCGCGCAGCATGCGCATTCTGTCAAGACAATTGCCAGGGCGGCTCCAGGACCCGCCCAGCCAAGTCCCTGAAGGAGCGACGGAAAACATGTCCCAAATATCCAGCACCGTTCTCACGCTGCTAGAATTCCTATCCTACACGTTCATTTTTGCCATCGGCGCCGGCTTCTTGTGGGTGGTTGCAATCTACATCCGCGACAAGACCCAGACCGACAGCACCCTGCGCCGCAACTACCCCGTGATTGCCCGCTTCCGCTATTTCTTTGAACATATGGGCGAATTTTTCCGGCAGTATTTCTTTGCCCTGGACCGTGAGGAAATGCCGTTCAACCGCGCCGAACGCTCCTGGGCCTATAGAGCCGCCAAGAATGTGGATTCTACTGTTGCCTTCGGCTCCACCCGTGATCTGCGGCCTACCGGCACCGTCTACTTCGTGAACTGCCCTTTCCCGACGCTGGAGAAGGACGCCAAGGAACCATCGGCCGTCACCATTGGCCCTTACACGCGCCACCCCTACACAACGGCTTCCTTCTTCAACATTTCCGGAATGAGCTATGGCGCCATTTCGGTCCCCGCCGTGCGCGCCCTGTCGCTTGGCGCCAAGAAGGCAGGCATCTGGATCAACACCGGAGAAGGAGGGTTGTCCCCCTATCATCTGGAAAGCGGTGCCGACATCGTGTTCCAAATCGGTACCGGCAAATTCGGCGTGCGCAAGCCCGAGGGCGGCTTTGACGAGGTCAAGCTGCGCGAGGTTGCCGGGTACGAGAGCGTCCGCATGTTCGAAATCAAACTCAGCCAAGGTGCAAAACCCGGCAAGGGCGGCATCCTTCCAGGCGCCAAGGTAACCAAAGAGATAGCAGAAATCCGCGGTCTGACGCCAGGCCAGGACGCGATCAGTCCCAACCGCCACCCCGAGGTCGACAGCGTCGCCGACCTGCTCGATATGATCGGTTATGTCCGGGATGTGACCGGCAAGCCGGTGGGATTCAAGACGGTGATTGGCGCCTATGGCTTTCTCGACAGCCTGTGCCAGGAAATCCACAAGCGGGGCATCGAAAGCGCCCCGGATTTCCTCACCATCGACAGCGCCGACGGCGGCACCGGCGCCGCCCCGATGAGCCTGATTGACAACATGGGCATGCCCCTGCGCGAAAGCCTGCCGCTGGCGATCGACATCCTGAAACGCCACGGGCTACGCGAGCGCATCAAGGTCTGTGCCAGCGGCAAGCTGGTCAATCCGTCCGAGGTTGCCTGGGCCTTCTGCGCCGGCGCTGATTTCGTGAACTCTGCCCGCGGCTTCATGTTTGCTCTGGGCTGCATCCAGGCGCTTCAGTGCAACAAAAACACCTGTCCTACCGGTATCACCACCCATAACCCCAAGCTGCAGTTTGGTTTGGACCCGGCCAGAAAGTCCGAGCGCGTGGCCTATTACGCCAAGAACATGAAAAAGGAGGTCGGCATTATCGCCCACAGCTGCGGCGCCGCCGAGCCGCGTCAGCTGAAACGCTACCACGCGCGGATTGTGCTGGATAACGGGCGCTCAGTTTCTATGGATGAACTTTACCCCGAACCCGAACAGCAGAAAGCCGCCGAGTAACCTCTCAACTGAATTCACGATTTTTTTGACAGGAGCCCCTATGCCTGACACCCGTTCCCCTGCCGTCAAAGCCTCCGATCTTCTCGTCGCCGCTTTGGAAGCCGAAGGCGTCGAATATATCTTTGCTGTTCCTGGCGAGGAAAACCTCGACGTTCTGGAATCCCTGCGCACCTCCAGGATCGAGCTCGTTCTGACCCGCCACGAACAGGGCGCCGCCTTCATGGCCGCCACCTATGGCCGCCTCACCGGCAAGGCCGGTGTCTGCATGGCCACCCTCGGCCCCGGCGCCACCAACTTTGCCACGCCCGCGGCCTATGCCCACCTGGGCGGCATGCCGCTGATCATGATCACCGGCCAGAAACCGATCAAGAAATCGAAGCAGGGGCAGTTCCAGATCATCGACGTGGTCGGTCTGTTTGATCCGATCTGCAAGATGTCGAAGCAGATCGTGCACGGCAACACCATCCCCGCGCTGATCCGCGAGGCCTTCCGCACCGCAGAAGAGGAACGTCCCGGGGCGGTGCTGCTGGAACTGCCCGAAGACATCGCCGCTGAAGACACCAATGAAGGCGTTCTGCAGCCCCATCCCCGCCACTACGCTGTGGCCGGCGACACGGTACTGAACGAAGCGGCTGAGATGATCCGCTCCGCCAAGATGCCCCTCCTGCTGCTGGGAGCAGGAGCCAACCGCAAAAACGCCCGCTCCGCCCTCAGCGCCTTTGCCGAGGCCACCCAGATCCCCTTCTTCAACACCCAGATGGGCAAAGGGGTGATCGACGAGCGTTCGGACCTGTTTCTGGGCACCGCTGCGCTGTCCGATGGCGACTACCTGCACTGCGCCATCGAACGCGCCGACCTGATTATCAACGTCGGCCACGACGTGGTCGAAAAACCGCCCTTCTTCATGGAAGAAGGCGGCACCAAGGTCATTCATGTGAACTACAAGGCCGCCCAGGTCGACCAGGTCTATTTCCCGCAAGTCGAGGTGGTCGGCGACCTCGCACAATCCATTACCCGGCTGGGTGGGATCCTGAATGGCCGCCTGGACTTCGACCGCGGCTATTTTCAGCGCATCAAGGAGGAGACTGAGAAACACACCTCCGAAGGCGCGGAAGATCCCCGCTTCCCGGTGATCCCTCAGCGGCTGGTCGCCGACACCCGAAAGGTGATGGCAGACTGCGATATCATCGCGCTCGACAATGGCATCTACAAGATCTGGTACGCCCGCAACTACAAGGCCTATCAGCCCAACACGGTGCTGTTGGACAACGCGCTGGCGACAATGGGGGCAGGGCTGCCGTCGGCAATGATGGCGGCCAAGCTCTACCCCAATCGCCGGGTGATGGCGATCTGCGGCGATGGCGGGTTTATGATGAACAGCCAGGAGCTGGAGACCGCAGTCCGCCTAGGCCTCAACCTTGTGGTCACGGTGCTGAACGACAGCTCCTACGGCATGATCCGCTGGAAGCAGTCGCACGCGGGTTTTGACGATTGGGGGCTGGAGTTCAACAACCCTGATTTTGTGCAATACGCGGGCAGTTATGGCGCCACAGGCCACCGGATCACCCGCACCGAAGACCTCGCCCCAACCTTCGAGGCCGCTTTTGCGGCAGGCGGCGTGCATCTGATTGATGTCCCCGTCGATTACAGCGAAAATCAACGCGTCCTGATTGATGAACTGGCAGCAAAGGCGTGTCTGATATGAGCGAAACCGTGGAAGTCGTGAACCCCTACAGCCTGGAACGCATCGGCACCGTCGAAACCAGCGGCTGGGAGCAGATCGACACAATGCTGGACACTGCGCATGGCCTTTTCCGCCAGCGCAGCGCCTGGCTGCCCGCCTATCAACGCGTCGAAATCCTAAAGAAAACTGCCCGGCTGATGGAGGCCCGCTTTGATGAGCTGGCCCTCCTAATCGCCAGCGAGGGCGGCAAGCCGCTGGTCGACGCCAGGGTGGAGGTTAAACGCGCCATCGACGGGGTTGAGCTCTGCGTGCACGAAACCGGCCAAATGACCGGCAAGGAAATCCCGATGGAACTGACCTCAGCAGGCGCGGGCCGCATCGCTTTTACCCAGCGCGAGCCGATTGGCGTGGTGGTGGCCGCAAGCGCCTTTAACCATCCTCTGAACCTGATCGTGCATCAGGTGGCCCCCGCCGTCGCCACCGGCTGCCCGGTGATCGTGAAGCCGGCAATGGACACGCCGCTGTCGTGTCAGGCCTTTGTTGCGATGCTTCACGAGGCCGGCCTGCCGCAGGCATGGTGCCGCACAGTCGTTTGCAGCAACGAAGTGGCCGAACAAATGATCACTGATGCGCGCGTGGGCTTCTTCTCCTTCATTGGCTCCGCCCGCGTCGGATGGATGCTGCGCTCCAAACTCGCCCCCGGCACCCGCTGCGCCCTGGAACATGGCGGCGCGGCCCCGGTGATCGTCGGCGAAGACGCGGATACCGAAGCGATGATCCCGGCATTGGCCAAGGGCGGTTTCTACCACTCCGGCCAGGTCTGCGTTTCGGTGCAGCGGGTGTTTGCCCCCGCTGACAAGGCCGAAGATATCGCGCAGAAACTGGCCGAAGCTGCAAATGCACTGAAAGTCGGCGACGCCACCGACCCCGCCACCGATTGCGGTCCGCTGATCCGCCCCGGCGAAGTCAACCGGGTCGAGGAATGGGTGCAGGAAGCCGTGGACGGCGGTGCCAGGCTGCTGGCCGGCGGAAGGCGCCTGGGTGAAACCACTTACGCCCCCACAGTGCTGCTCGACCCGCCTGCCGATGCCCGCGTCTCGCAGCTCGAGATCTTCGGACCTGTGATCTGCGTCTACAGCATGGGCAGCGTCGAGGCGGCATTCGAGCAAGCCAACAGCTTGCCATTCGCCTTCCAGGCTGCAGTCTTCACCAAAAGTCTGGACACCGCCATGCAGGCGGTGCGCCGGCTCGATGCCACTGCCGTGATGGTCAACGACCACACCGCTTTCCGTGTCGACTGGATGCCCTTCGCAGGACGCCGCCAGTCCGGTTACAACACCGGCGGCATCGGCTACACTATGCATGACATGACCCAGGACAAGATGGCGGTTATCAAGCTCTGATCCCCGCCGCGCCGGGGCACTTCATGTCCCGGCGCAAAACGTCCCGTTGGCCCGCTCCAATGCCCGCACCGGCAGTGTCTCAAGCGCATTCGCCTGCGCCCAGGGCAGCCCGAGCGCAGGCTGCATCACCGATATCTCCAGCACTGCGCCCGGCCAAGGTCGAATAGACGCATTTCAGCTGAAAATTGACAGTATCGAATGCGGCTGACTGCTCCAGCGTCTCTCAACCCGGCGGCAATCTCAGACCACGCCTCTCTTGCCTTCGACGTTTCCGGGCATGGCCTTTAGCTGGCTCCCCTCGCGGGAAAGGTAATGGCTGATCTTGTGCTGAGCGGGTAAATCCGTTTCGGCCTTTCGCCCTTCCGTATCAACCGCTATGACCGCAAGGTTCTTTGACCAGAGGAAACTTTCCCATGACCATCACCCGTATCGGCACCACCGCCCGTTCCAGCAAAATCGTCAAGCACAACGGCGTTGTCTATCTCAGCGGCCAAGTATCCGAAGCTGAAACAGCCGCAGAGCAGACCCGCGAGATCCTGGCCAAAGTCGATGCCCTGCTGGAAGAGGCCGGAAGCGACAAGACCCGCCTGCTGCAGACAGTGATCTGGCTGTCCGACATGTCCTATTTCGCCGAGCTGAACGAGGTCTGGAACGCCTGGGTTCCCGAAGGCCACGCCCCGGCCCGCGCCTGCGGCGAAGCCAAGCTGGCGCGCGAAATCCTGAAGGTCGAGATCATCGTCACCGCCGCCTGCGACTGATCTATTTCAGCAGAACAAAAAATAGCGCCGGGCCTTTTCAGCCCGGCGCTTTTCGTTTCAGTTCATAGGGCCGCCTCAGGCGTGCAGATCCTGCGAAATCCGTGTGCCATCCGGCGCAGATGCAGCCTCGCCGATCGGCGTAGCGGACGGGTCAGTCTTCAGCGACCGGTAAAGACCCAGGGTCATCCCGATGATCACAAAGGAAATCGGGAAAGCCGCCGCAATTGATGCCGTCTGCAGCGCGCCAAGCCCGCCAGCCATCAAGAGCACAATCGCGGTGGCGCCGATGCCTGCGCCCCAGATGATCCGGAACTTCTTCGGCGGATTGTCGTCGCCCATCGACAGCATGGTGGTGATTACCAGCGTGCCGGAATCCGCCGAAGTCACGAACCAGGAGAACAGCAGCAGGGTAGCCAGCGCCGACAGCGGCCAAGCGGTCCAGCTCAGATCACCCAGCCAGGAGGTGGCGCCCAGATTGCCAATGGTGCCGTAGAGCGCCGCAGGCAGGTCCCAGTTGCGCACGGTCTGGATCACACCAGCACCGCCTTCAGCTGCCGGGCCGCCAGCCATGTTTAGCTCCTGCCAGATGGCGTTGCCGCCGAACATGCACAGCCAGAAAAAGGCGATCGCAGTCGGCACGAACAGCACTCCCACCATGAACTCTCGGATGGTGCGGCCGCGCGAGATGCGGGCGATGAACATGCCAACCATCGGCGCCCATGCGATCCACCAGCCCCAGTAGAAGATGGTCCAGCCGCCCTGCCAGGCGATGTTCTCTTCCGAGCTTGCCGTCCAGAATCCCATCGGGATGAAGTTCCAGATGTAATCGCCCAAGGTGGTCACATAGAACCCCAGCAACCACTTCAGCGGCCCGATCACCACAAAGGCCATCAGCAGGAACATCGACAGCCAGATATTCCATTCGGAAATCAGCCGGATGCCCTTGCCCACGCCAGACACGGTCGAAACGGTGGCAATGATCGTCACGATCACGATCAGCGCGATCTTCAGTGTCATCGTCGGCTCCAGCCCGAACAGCACATTGAGGCCAGTCGCCATCTGGCTGGTGCCCAGTCCCAGCGAGGTCGCAATGCCAAAGACCGAGCCGAAAACAGCCAGAAGGTCAACGCAGTGCCCCCAGGGGCCATAGATCTTCTCGCCGATCAGCGGATACAGCGCCGAGCGCATGGTCAGCGGCAGCTTCTTGCGGAAGCCGAAATAGGCCAAGCACAGGCCAACGATCACGTACAAGGCCCAGCCATGGAATCCCCAATGGAAATAGGTCACCCGCATCGCGTCGATCGCGCGCTGCATGTCCATGTCCGAGTGGCCCGCCAGCTCGGCATGCGGGTTGTTCGGATATCCCCAGACCGCCGAGTTGTCGAAATAGAAGATCGGCTCAGCTACGCCAAAGAACAGGATGCCAATGCCGATACCGGCGGAGAACAGCATCGCAAACCAGCTGAAGTTGCTGAACTCGGGCCGCGCGTCATCATCGCCTAGCCGCAGGCTGCCGAACTTCGAGAACATCAGGAAAAAGCAGAAGAACATGATCCCGGCCAGAACCGAGATGTAGTACCAGCTGAGGCCTCCCTCGATCCAGCTGCGGACCGATTTGTAGAGCCCGCCGGCGAATTCGACGTTCAAAACGGTGAAAATCACAAAAGCGGCGATCATCGCCTTTGCCGCCATACCCATACCCGGATGAAGACCGGTAAAGAAACCGGACTTAGCCACCAGGTGGCTGTTTGAATTGCTTTCGGACATTTGGTCCTCCCTTTGTCCCTATACGCAAAAGCCCCCCGGAGATCCTCCGCCCCGGGAAGGCTGTCCGGTTTGCCCTGGCGGGATGTAGCCCCCCATTTGCATGGCAATTCCGGAAAGGCCTCCCCTGGCAGCCGGCAAGCCGGCCGCTAAAATGCGGGCTGGAATCGGGGAGGAGATCCAGCCCGCAGTGGGGAAGCCCCGGCAGGCCGCAACCCGCCGGCCCCGAACTCAGCCGCGCTGGCCGACGTGACGCCCGGCGCCCTCGGGCAGCGGCATACCTGCGTGCGCAGCGGCATAGCTTGCCAGCTTGTCCGCAACCGCCTCGGACGGCAGCGAGGTGCCGCGCGCATTGAGGTCCATATGCAGCAGAAGCGTTTCCACGGTCGCCGCCAGCTTGCCCTCGGGTCCGTGCAGACGGTGGAACAGATGCATCTTCTTGCCTTCGCCCTGCAGCACCTGGGTAGTGACAGTCAGCGCGTCGCCCTCGTGCAGCTCATCCAAGAAACGCACGTGGTTCTCCACGGTGAAATAGCTGCCGCCCGCCGCGATGTACTCTACGTCGCAACCGATCATCTCCATGAAACGGTCGGTCGCCTGGGCCGAGGCCTCAGTGTAATGCGCCTCGTTCATGTGGCCGTTGTAATCGGTCCAGCTTTGCGGAACCGGACGGCTGACAGTCACCGGCAGGTCTGCAGCTTCAGGCGTTGGCAGCAGCGCCTCGTGGGCATTGATAGTGCCCCCTGCCCCAGTGCCAGATTTCTTCAGCGCCCGCATCATGCCGACCAGATTATCGTCGCGCAGCCGCTCCAGTTCGCGGATCGACATATGGCCGGACTGTGCATCCGACTGACCCGCAATCAGGTCCACCAGTTCGTCGGTGAACTCGGGCACATCCATCAGCTTGGTCCAGGGCCATTCCAGCGCCGGGCCGAACTGCGCCATGAAGTGCTTCATGCCGGCTTCGCCGCCCGCAATCCGGTAAGTCTCGAACAGGCCCATCTGCGCCCACCGCAGGCCAAAGCCCATGCGGATCGATTCATCCAGCTCCTCGGTGGTGCAGATGCCGTCCTTGATCAGCCACAGCCCTTCGCGCCAGACCGCTTCCAGCAGCCGGTCGGCAATATGCGCGTCGATCTCCTTGCGCACGGTCAGCGGGTACATGCCCACCTCGCGCAGCAGGTGCGAAGCTTGCGCACAAGTGTCCGCATTACCCACCAGCTCGACGAGCGGCAGCAGGTAGACCGGGTTGAACGGATGCGCCACCACGGCGCGAGCGCCCTGCTCGTTCAGCTCCGACGGCTTGAAGCCCGAAGTGGAGGAGCCGATCACCGCGCTTGCCGGCGCGTGCTCCAGGATCTGCGCGTGGATCTTGTGCTTCAGGTCCAGACGTTCCGGCACGCTTTCCTGGATCCAGGCCGCGTCTGCCACGGCCTCAGACATGTCGGAATGGAAGGTGAGTTCGCCCTCAGCCGGCAGCGCCTTGTCATAAAGCGAAGGCAGCGAGCGGCGCGCATTTGCAAGCACTTCGCCAATCTTGCGCTCCGCTTCCGGATCCGGGTCGAACACCCGCACGTTCCAGCCATTCAGAAGGAACCGCGCGGCCCAGCCGCCGCCGATAACCCCGCCGCCGATGATTGCTGCTGTTTTCATGATCTATCCTCTGATCGCCATCCCTGCCCGTCCGCCGGTGCAGGGAGGGTGTACAGGGGGTGCATGCAGGCACCCCCGGATTTCAGCTTACTTCGCTACTGGCGTGCGCTTGGTCAGACCCAGCTTTTCGCGGACCGCGTCGGGGCCGATGATCTTGGCGCCCATGCCCTCGATCACGCCAACGGCACGCTCAACCAGCTGAGCGTTGGTGGCCAGCACGCCTTTCTCCAAGAACAGGTTGTCTTCCAGACCAACCCGCACGTTGCCGCCGGCCAGCACCGACTGCGCCGCGTAGGGCATCTGGTCACGGCCAAGCGAGAATGCCGACCAGGTCCAGTCGGATGGCACGTTGTTGACCATCGCCATGAAGGTGTTCAGGTCGTTCGGCGCCCCCCACGGAACACCCATGCACAGCTGGACCAGTGCATTCGGCTCCAGAATGCCCTCTTTGACCAGCTGCTTTGCAAACCACAGGTGGCCAGTATCGAACGCCTCAATCTCGGGCTTCACGCCCAGATCAGTCATCATCTGACCCATCGCCCGCAGCATGCCGGGGAAGTTGGTCATGACATAGTCGGCCTCGGCAAAGTTCATGGTGCCGCAGTCAAGGGTGCAGATTTCCGGCAGGCATTCCGCGATATGGGCCATGCGTTCAGTCGCGCCGATCATGTCGGTGGCCGCCTCGTTGACCGGGAACGGGCTTTCGACGCCGCCGAAAACGATGTCGCCGCCCATGCCTGCGGTCAGGTTCAGCACCACATCTATCTCGGAATCGCGGACGCGCTCGGTCAGTTCACGGTACAGCGCCAGGTCGCGGCTCGGTGCGCCGGTTTCCGGGTCGCGCACGTGGCAGTGCACCACTGCTGCACCAGCCTTGGCGGCCTCGATCGCGGACTCGGCGATCTGCTTGGGCGAGCGCGGCACATGGGGGGATTTGTCCTGAGTGCCGCCGGAGCCGGTGACGGCGGCGGTGATGAAGACTTCACGGTTCATGGTCAGGGGCATGGGTTCGCTCCTTTGGGGTTAAGCTTGCAATTCGGGGTGATCCGCAAACAGCTTCAGCGCCTGCGGGTTCGCCAGGCCGGAGAGGTTGCGGACGGGGTGTTTGTTCACCACATCCCGCACCGCCAGCTCGGCGGTCTTGCCGGATTTGGTGCGCGGGATGTCAGTAACTGAGATGATTTTAGCAGGCACATGGCGCGGCGACGCGTTTTTGCGGATTTCCGTTTTGACACGGGTGGTTAGCTCATCGTCCAGAACGGTGCCTTCAGCGGTTTGCACAAACAGCACTACCCGCACGTCGTTGTCGAAGTTCTGGCCGACAACCACTGCGTCCGACACCTCATCAATCTTGTCGAGCTGACGGTAGATCTCCGCTGTGCCGATCCGCACGCCGCCGGGGTTCAGGGTCGCGTCCGAGCGGCCCAGCACCACGTAGCCGCCATGTTCCGTGCGGATGGTGAAATCTCCCTGCCGCCAGACTTCCGGGTAGGTCTCGAAATAGCTGGCCCGGTAACGGGCATTTCCAGAATCGTTCAGGAACCGTGTCGGCATCGACGGATGCGCATTGCGGCAAACAAGCTCGCCCGCTACGCCCTCAACCGGTTCGCCCTGATCATTCAGGGTTGCCACGTCCAGCCCCAGCATCGGCGCTTGGATCTCGCCCTGATGCACCGGCAGCACCGGGCAGCCGCCGATGAAACAGCCCAGAATATCAGTGCCGCCGCAGATCGAGGCCAGCTGCACATCCTCTCTCCAGTCGGCATAGACATGGGCGAAGCCCTCGGGAGAAAGCGGCGACCCGGTCGACAGCACAACCCGCAAGCCATCCAGATTGTGGGTATCCATGGGCCGGTTGCGGCGTTTCAGAGAGGCGTCTATGTACTTGGCGGAGATCCCGAAATGAGTAACCTTCTCAGCTTCCACCAAATCAAACAGGCGGCTGATGCCGGGATACATCGGGTTGCCGTCAAACAGCACAATCGCGGCCTCGGAAGCCAACGCCGCCACCTGCCAGTTCCACATCATCCAGTTGCAGGTGGTGTAATAGAACATCCGGTCGCCCGGACGCAGGTCGCAATGCAACTGCTGCTCGACCAGCATCCGCAGCAGCGTGCCGCCGCCCGAATGCTCTATGCATTTGGGTTTACCGGTGGTTCCTGAGGAGAACATTACATACAGCGGATCACGAAAGCCCATCTGGCGGCAGGCCAACGCCTGCGCATCCTCCTGCTTGAACCTGTTATAGGCGGTCATGCCGTCAGGCAGATCCCCTGCCCCGCTTGCATAGGGCCAGACCACGATCTGCTGGATCGAGGGCACCCGGGCGGCGACTTCGGCAATCGCCGCGCGGGTCTCAAACACCTTGCCGTTGTAGTAATAGCCGTCGGCGGC
>JBFOLS010000295.1:0-8765 GCA_040830225.1 Leisingera sp. | reverse complement strand
GGGGCTTGTACGCGACAACTTCAACTTCTACCCGGCAATCGACAAGCAGGTCGCTGACAACTGCCGAGCGGGTGGGCGGTTCGACCAGGAAGTACTCTCCATAAACGGCGTTGAAACCAGGGAAGTCGGCACGATCGCGCAGCCACACCATGGCCTTGACCACATCGGCCAGCTCGCAATCCGCCTCGGCCAGGGTGGCCTTAATATCGTCCAGAACAGCGCGGGTCTGCTCCTCGATGCTGCCTGTAGTCAGTGGCGCGCCGCCGCGCATTGGGACTTGCCCGGTCAGAAAAACGAAATCCCCCGCACGAATGGCGCGGGACAGTGTCAGAACGCGGCCGCCAATTTCCAGCGGGCCGCCGATGATCTGTTTGGAATGGGGCATCTTTGTTTCCTCCCGTTTTCCTCAGTTTGGTGTTTTCCCGACGCGAAACCCGGGATTTCCCGCCGCATCACGGCGAAAAAAGCGAAAACTCCAGCCGCGATTGGCCGCACGATGAAGTGACACGAGCGGGAGGAAGGACTGTGAGCGACTTGCGCGATTACAAAATGCTGATCGATGGGGATTGGTGCGATGCGTCCGATGGCGGGCGGTTCGACAGCGTCAATCCGGCCACGGGCGAGGTCTGGTGCCGGGTGCCGGAAGCCACCGAAGACGATGTGGACCGCGCGGTTCAGGCGGCACACCGGTCGTTTCTTGCGGGCCCCTGGCCGAAAATGCCGCCCAGCGAGCGGGGCAAGTGCCTGCGCCGCCTGGCGGAACTGCTGGCCGAACGGTCCGAACAACTGGGACGGACCGAGGCGGTTGATACAGGCAAGATGCTGAAAGAAACCCGCTGGCAGGCCAAATACATCGCCGAATTCTTTCAGTTTTATGCCGGCTGTGCAGACAAGATCTCGGGCGAGACGCTGCCCATCGACAAGCCGGATCTGTTTGTGTTCACCCGGCGGGAACCGCTGGGAGTGGTGGCTGCGGTGGTACCGTGGAATTCGCAGCTGTTCCTGGTTGCGGTCAAGATCGGCCCGGCGCTGGCGGCGGGCAACACGGTGGTGCTGAAGGCGTCGGAATATGCTTCGGCGGCAATGCTGGAATTCGGCGAACTGGTCGCTGAGGCCGGTTTTCCGCCCGGTGTGGTAAACATTGTCACTGGGCACGGCGACCCTTGCGGCCGGGCGCTCACCTCGCATCCGCTGGTGGCTCGGGTGTCTTTCACCGGCGGGCCGAACGCGGCACGGATGATTCTTGAGAACTCAAAAAACAACTTTGCCGAGGTCAGCCTGGAGCTGGGCGGCAAATCCCCCTTCATCGTGTTCGAGGACGCCGACATCGAAAGTGCGGTGAACGGCTCGGTTGCGGGAATCTTTGGCGCCGCAGGTCAAAGCTGTGTGGCAGGATCACGGCTGTATCTGCATGAGGATATCGCCGATGAGTTCCTGGAACGAATGGTTGCCATCGCCAAGACGGTCAGGATCGGCGACCCGCTGGCGGAAGAAACCCAAATGGGGCCGCTCTGCACGCCCGGCCAGCTGGCGCATATCGAAAGCGAAGTGGCATTTGCGGTGGAGCAGGGCGGCAGGGTTCTGAGCGGGGGTAAACGGCCGGCGGGCATGGCGGGGCAGTTTTTTGAACCGACTATCATCGAATGCCCAAGGCAGGACATACGGATCGTCGATACCGAACTGTTCGGCCCGGTGCTGTGTGTGCAACGCTTCCGGACCGAAGAAGAAGCGCTGCAACTCGCCAATGACACCACGCATGGGCTGGCAGCGGGGATCTTTACCCGCAACAACGCCCGCGCGCTGCGCATGTCCGCTGCGGTTCGGGCAGGGATAGTCTGGGTCAACACCTACCGGGCAGTGTCGCCGATTGCCGAATTCGGAGGCATCAAAGGATCCGGCTACGGCCGCGAAAGCGGATTCCAGGCGATGTATGACTACACAAGGCCCAAGACCGTCTGGATGAACACCTCGGACGAGCCGATGGCCAACCCCTTCGTCATGCAGTGAAGACCTGGTCCGCCTCAGCGGTGGTACGGGCTCAACTCACCCATAGCACATTGAAAAAACGCGCAATCTTTGCAGGGAGACACTCTCAATGAAGTTTCAACTGGCAATCAATATGGAACGGCTGGACCCGTCTCTTGATATGAAGGCCGTGCGGGATCATACGCTGGATATGGTCAAAATGGCCGATGAAGGCGGGTTTGAAATAGTCTGGGCCGCCGAACATCATGCGATGGAAATGACCATCGCGCCGAACCCTTTCCAGCTTTTGACCTGGTGGGGCGAGCACACCAGCCGCATCCGGCTGGGCACTGCCTGTGCGGTGGCGGCCTATTGGGACCCGATCCGCCTGGCGGGCGAGGCGGCGATGACCGATCTGCTGACCGATGGGCGGCTGGAATTCGGCATCGGATCGGGCGCATATCAGCGGGAATTCGACCGGATGCACCCGGGCCTGAAACAGTCCGACGCTTGGCGCTATATGCAGGAGATGCTGCCGGCAGTGCGCGCCCTTTGGCAGGGCGACTATGCCCATGACGGCGAATACTGGTCCTTTCCTACCTCCACTTCGGTGCCAAAACCGCTGCAGAAGCAGGTGCCGGTCTGGGTCGCTGCGCGTGCGCCGGTCACCTATGACTATGCGGTTCAAAACGGTTGCGATGTGATGTCCTGGCCGCTGACCCGCCCGATGAGCGAAGCGGAACTGTACATGCAGCGGCTGGAGGATGCGGTTGCCGCCCACCCCGGCAAGCGCCGTCCGCGAATGGCGATGATGCGGCACACTGCCGTCTATGACGGGGCCGAAGGCCATGACGCAGCGCTCACCGCAGCCCGCCGCCAGCTGGGGCAATTCGAGAACCTGTTCAAGAACCTAGGCGATGTGGAAAACGGCTTTGCCAAACAAATCCCGCTCGAAAGCCTGGAGAACCGGGCCGAATACGATGCGGATATGCTGACCGATAACCTGATGTTCGGCACCCCTGAACAGGTCACAGAAAAACTGCGCAAATACGAAGCGCTGAAGGTGGACAGCTTCATCTACTACGCAAGCCTCGGACTGGGCCACAAGGAGCAGAAACACTCGCTCGAACTGTTCTGTGACAAGGTCATGCCGAACTTCCGCTAACCGCGGCCGCCAAGAAAACCGGCCGCAAGCGCCGGGAGAAACAACCGATTGGAGAATACGGAAATGACAAACGGAGTGGAGGTCACACGGCGCGGCCGGGTGCTGGAGGTCAAGTTGAACCGGCCCAAGGTCAATGCCATCGACATCCCGATGAGCCAGGCTCTGGGGGAGGCTTTTGCCGAACTGCGCGATGATCCCGACCTTTGGGCCGGGATCATCACCGCCGAGGGCGACCGGATCTTTTCCGCTGGCTGGGATCTCAAGGCGCTGAACGACGGCGACATGCAGCTCGACAACTGGTGGGAGACCGCGGACTACGGTCAGGGCGGGTTTGCCGGGCTGACCGAGAACTGGAAGCTGAACAAACCGGTTATCGCCGCCTTAAACGGCCTGGTGATAGGCGGCGGGTTTGAACTGGCCCTGTCCTGCGATCTTCTGATTGCGGCGGATCACGTGGAATTCGGCTTGCCGGAGATGCCGTTGGGGATCGTGCCTGATGCAGGCGCGCTGCAGCGTCTGCCACGGCGCATTCCGCACAACATTGCGATGGAGATGTTCCTGATGGGCCGCCGGATGACTGCGGAAGAAGCCGCGCGCTACGGGCTGGTCAACAAGGTTGTGCCAAAAGAGGATCTGCTAGCCACGGCGCGTGCCTGGGCAGACCAGATCGCCGGATCTGCACCGCTTGCAATGCAGAGCGTCAAGGAAGTTCTGCGGGCCATTGAGTGCCGACCACTGGAGCAGGCGTTCTCTGAAATGCGCGGCGATCAGCTGGAAACCTACCGCAAGATGCTGAAATCCGAGGATTCTGCCGAGGGCGTTGCCGCCTTCGTGGAAAAACGCGAACCCAACTTCAAAGGGCGTTGAGCTAATGTATCCGAATCCTAATGAGATCACCCGCGTCACTTCTATCGGCGGCGGCCCGATCGGCGTGGGCTGGGCAGCGCATTTTCTGGCCCGTGGCTATGACGTGACGCTGTACCTCCACGACGTGGGTGAAGTCCCGGCAGCACGCGCGATCCTGGACACTGCCTGGATCAGCCTGACCGGATTAGGCCTGGCACCAGGCGCATCGCTGGACCGGCTGCAGATTGTGCATGACCTGCACGAGGCCGTCGCTGAGGCGCAATTCATTCAGGAAAGCGCGCCGGAACGGCTGGAAATCAAACAAGCGCTGTATCAGCGGTTGGGGGAAATGGTGCCGGAAAATGTGGTGATCGGTTCTTCCACCTCAGGGCTGACAATGACGGAGATCCAGAAGCACTGCGGTTCTGCTGGCCGCACCATCATTGGCCATCCTTTCAACCCGCCTTATTTGCTGCCACTGGTAGAGATTGTGGGAGGGGACAGCACTGCGCCGGAGGCCGTCGCCTGGGCCGCCGAATTCTACCGTGCTGCAGGCAAGGCGCCGCTGGTGATGAAAAAGGAGATCGCCGGTTTTGTCGCCACCCGTCTGCAAGAGGCGCTATGGCGCGAAGCCTTGCACATGGTTGCCAATGGCGAGGCGACACCGGAAGACATCGACATTGCCCTCATGAACGGGCCTGCTCCAAGAATGGCTGTGCAGGGTCAATGCATGGCGTTTCATACCGCCTGCGGAGAGGGGGGCATGGCCACAAACCTGGATCAGTTCGGCCCGGCGCTGAAGCTGCCATGGACCCGTCTGGAAGCGCCGGAACTGACTTCTGAGCTGCGGAACCGGATGGTGGATGGCTGCAACGAGATCGCTGCGGGCCGCGGCTTCGAAGAGATGGCCGGACAGCGGGACCGCAAGATCGTGGCGTTGCTGAACGCAATCCGAGGCACCACATAACAAATGATGGCCCGGCAGTCCGGCCTGTCAGCCCGGGCTGCAGGCGGTCTTTCAGTTGATGGTTTTTTGGCGCACGGATTAGATGAAGGACGCCAGCGTTCCCGGCCACTGGGGATTTGGTTCATTATCCGGCCAGGCGTTGCGGTAAGCACTGGGTTTGCGGCCAAAACACTCCTTGAAAGCCTTGTTGAAATGGGACTGGGTGTTGAAGCCGGACGCCACTGAAATCTCGCCGATGCCAAGGCCCGTCGACACCAGCAGCACGCGGGCATGCTGAAGCCGCAGTAGCTGGGCAAAACGGCTGACGCTGCAGCTGAAATTCGCGTTGAACCGGCGTTCCAGCTGCCGCTGCGAGATGCCGATGCGGGCAGCGATTTCGCCGACCCGCAGCGGCTCTTCGATGTTTTCCTCAATCAACTGCACCGCCGCTCGCACCCCATCGGGGAGCGTGGTCAGCCCGCGCCCGTGAGTGACTTTCTGCGAGGTCTCCGCCGGCCGCAGCGGGTGGTGCATGATCTGATCGGCAATCTCGCCTGCCAATGCCCGGCCGCGGTATGTTTCGATGAATGTCAGCATCAGGTCGAACCCGGCGGTTCCTCCGGCGCAGGTCATCACCGGGCCGATGCCGGTGTAAAGCTGTTCGACAACCTCAATGCTGGGGAAGCGCTCCCGAAACCCCTGCAGGTAGGACCAATGGGTGGTTGCTTTCTGATTGGAAAGAAGCTGGGCTTCGGCCAGGATATAGGCGCCGATTTCCACACCGCAGATCTGGATGCCGTTCCGGTGCTGGCGCCGCAGCCAAGCCATCAGTTGCTGGTTCGCATAATTCTCGCCCCCCCAGCTGGCGAGCAGGAAGACAGTTGTGTTCCGGGGCAGGACAGCTTCCGGCTGCTGGCATTTGACAGACAAACCGTTGCTGGCCGGCAGCTCGGCACCGTCAAAAGAGTAAAGGCTGTGTTCATAGATTTTCGAAAGCGACAAGTAGTTCGCGACCCTGATCGGCTCCATCAGTGAATTCAGTGTCATCATGTTGAAACGCGGTGTCAGCACGAAAGCGCAATTCCAGATCTGACCGGGATTCTCGTGGTTGGGTTCCATCATCTCCATAGGTGCATTACCTACTAATAATTTATCCAATCTTTCGCTTTTTCCGCCTTCTACCTCCAATTGACGTCGAAAAAAAGAAAAAATATCCCGATTTCCTGCGACATCCTGAACTGGACACACACGGGAGGAACTGATGAATCACGAGGTCATCGTGACCTGCGCCGTCACCGGCGCCGGGGATACCACCAACCGCAGCCCGCAGGTTCCGGTCACACCAAAGCAGATCGCCGAGGCTGCAATCGAGGCTGCCAAAGCAGGCGCTGCGATCGCCCATATCCATGTGCGCGACCCGGAGACCGGCCAGGCGTCGCGGGACCCCAAACTGTTTAAGGAAGTCGTCGACAGGGTGCGCGACAGCGGCACCGATGTTGTGATCAACCTGACCGCAGGCATGGGCGGCGACTGGGTTCCGGACGCGGAGAATCCGGCCATGCCGGGCCCCGGCACCGACATGATCAGCGCGGATGAGCGGCTTCTCCATATCGACGAATGCCGCCCGGAAATCTGCTCGCTGGACTGCGGCACACTGAACTTCGGCGATGGCGACAACATCTATATCTCGACACCGCCGACCCTGCGGCACATGGCGGCGAAGATCCGCGAATGGGGCGTTAAGCCGGAGATGGAAGTATTTGAGCTGGGCCATATCCGCTTTGCCCGCCAGATGCAGGCGGAGGGGCTGATCGAAGACCCGGCGATGTACCAAATCTGCCTCGGCATTCCCTGGGGCGCGGACCAGACCCTTGAAACGCTGATGGCGATGAAATCACACCTGCCAGCGGATGCAAGATGGGCCGGATTCGGGATCAGCCGGATGCAGATGCCGATGGCTGCCGCGGTGGTTGCAGCGGGCGGCAACGTGCGGGTTGGTTTGGAAGACAACCTGTTCCTGGACCGCGGCGTCCTGGCCTCCAACGGGCAGCTTGTTACCCGGGTTGTTGAGATCATCGAACGCATGGGCGCCCGCGCGGTCACACCTCAGGAGGCGCGCGACAAGCTGAAGCTGCGCGGCGGAAAGGCAGCCTGATGATGAACGGCTTGAGCACAGGCGATTTACAGCTGCAGAAAGTGTCAAAGAGCTTCGGCGCGTTTCAGGCAGTGAACGCCGTCGATTTGGATATCCTGCAGGGAGAGTTCCTGACTCTGCTCGGACCGTCCGGGTCGGGAAAAACAACCCTGCTGATGATGATTGCCGGGTTTCTTGACGTCACTGCCGGCGATATCGCCCTGTCGGGCCGTTCCATCACAGGCATGCCGGCCGAAAGGCGCAACTTTGGCATGGTGTTTCAGGGGTATGCGCTGTTTCCGCACATGACTGTGCGCCAGAATATCGCATATCCGCTGGAAATCCGCAAAACGCCCCGCGCCGAAATCGAGGCGCGGGTGGACGAGATGCTGGCGCTGGTTCAGCTGGAGGCATTTGGCCACCGCAAACCCGATGAATTGTCTGGAGGGCAGAAACAGCGGGTGGCTTTGGCCCGTGCGATCGCCTTTGAGCCGCCGGTGCTGCTGCTGGACGAACCGCTGGGTGCGCTGGACAAGAAACTGCGCATCGAGGTGCAGGAACAGCTGAAAGACATCCACCACCGCATCGGCACCACCTTCATTTTCGTAACGCACGATCAGGAGGAAGCGCTGTCGATGTCCGACCGGATCGTGATCATGCGCAATGGTCAGGTCGAACAGGTCGGCACCCCGCAGGAGCTCTATGAGCAGCCCGACACAAGGTTTGCCGCGAGCTTTCTTGGCAAAAGCAATTTCCTGCACGCGAACGGGCGGCTCTATGCACTGCGGCCCGAAAAGATCGACCTTTCGCCCTCAGGGGCCGGCCGGGAGCCTGCCCGCAAAGCGGGCAAGGTGCAATCGGTGACCTATTTCGGATCGATGCTGAAATGCATGGTCCAGGTGGAGGGTGAGGACGATTTCGAAATCGACCTGGACGGCTGGCGCAAGAGCTTTGAGCCAAGCCCGGGCCAGGAGGTTGACCTGTTCTGGAGCGACGACGCTCCGGTGCCAGTCGAAGACAGATAACGCACAGACGCGGAAAACCGCGCAACCCAAAGTCACATCCAACAGAGATCGGGAGGGAAACATGACTGACAAGACTTTCATGAAGGAGGCGGCGGCCCAGGGCGCCCAGCAGTTCAAGGCCGGGAAATTGGACCGGCGGTACTTTCTCGCGCTTTGCGCGATGGCCGGGGTTGCGACATCTGCGGTGATGGCCGGAGATGCGGAGGCTGCCGCAGACCAGATCGTGCTGTGGAACTGGGGTGGTGATGCTGAGCGCTGCCATGGCCAAGCTATCGGACAGCCGTTTTCGGATGATACCGGAATCCCGCTCAGGATAGACACATCCGGACCGCTGCAAGGCAAGATCCGCGAGATGGTGGACTCGGGCAATGTCACCGCGGACGTGGCGGATGCCGACGCATTCGATGCAATTGCGCTAGGCAAATCGGGCCATCTGGAGCCGATTGACTACAGCGTGGTTAGCCAGGACAAGGTACTGGACGGCTTTGCCTGGGAACACGGGGTTTCGGTGATCTTCTACGGCTACGCTTTCATGTACGACACCGAGAAATTCGGGGACAACCCCCCGAACTCCTGGGCGGACTTCTTCGACACTGAGAAGTATCCCGGCAAGCGGTCGCTGTACAAATGGGCCAATGGCGCGCTGGAAGGGGCACTGCTGGCAGATGGGGTGTCTAAAGACGC
>JBFOLS010000294.1:0-2670 GCA_040830225.1 Leisingera sp. | reverse complement strand
TTGAGCCGGATCAGTTCAGCTGTTGCCGCGCTGGTCTAGGCCTGTGCCACAGCCGGCTGGCGGCGGCTCCGGGCCTGGGACCAAACCTGCACCAGCTGGCGCTGCAGGGCGGCGGCGGCCAGGCCAAGTGCGATGCCGCCGAAGATGGCCAGCGCGTCATTCATAGGGCTGCGGCCTTCCAGCCCGGCCATCGGCATCAGAAGCTCCGGCACAAAGCGGTGCAGCAGGTAGATGTGGAAGGCGGCCTGGGCCAGCCGCATCATGGGCCGCACGGCAAATCGCGGCATCGGCAGACGGGGGATGAACAGCAGCCCGGCGATCAGCGCCAGCAGCCACATGTATTTGATCCAGCCGCCATACCAATTGCCGCCCAGATAGGCCGCCATCGGCATGATGACGCAGGCGCCGGCCAGCACCAGAAGCCTTTGCCCCAATGTGCTGGCTGCGGTGATGCACCAGCCAAGCGCAAACAGGTAGAAGACCCAAGGCACGGTGAACTGCGCCCGGCCGCCGATGTTCCAGACCTCCGGCACGCCAAGGCGCAGCGCGACGGCAAGAGCCAGGAAGCAGAGGCCTGCGCGGAAAGCGCCTTGTTCTGCCAGCCAGCGCCTCACCGGCGGCAGCGCAAAGGGCAGGGCAACCAGCAGCGTCATCTGAAGGTAAGCTTCGATGAACCAGTACAGATAGGGCAGCATCAGATGGGTTTCGGGGATGGTCAGAGCAAAGTTGCCCGCCAGAAAGACCGAAGCCCAGGGCACCTGCTCCCAGGCCAGGGCATAGCCTGCGAGGATCAGGTAATAGGGGATCAGCACTGCGGCTACGGGTTTGAAAAAGCTGCGCATATCGCCGGATTTCAGCGCGTCCCAGCGGAAGCCTGCGACGCTCATCCCCATCAGGATCACCATGGCTGCGGCACCGCCGAACACCGGCCAGAAGGTTTGATGCGCCACCACCACGGCCAGAATGGCCAGCACCCGGGCGGCGAGGTCGGAAGGCAAGCCTGCCGAGAGCGCCGGGGCGGCTTGCTCCAGATCCTTGACACGCATGTCTTCCCAGCCCGCCGGGGCGCCGCCAAGAGCCTCGTCCAGCGCCAGGGACAGCTCGACATGGCGCAGCGAGTCGCCGCCCAAGGAAGCAAAACTGTCATTGCGGCCCACGGTCTGGGCTGCAAATGCGGCCTGGTAGGCGGCCAGCACGTCCTTGGCGGGTTTGGGCTTGGCCGATTGTGCTTTCAGCGCCGGGTAGTCGATCTTGCCATTGGCCCGGCGGGGCAGGGACTTACGGGTGAGCACTGTGAAATGCTGCTGGCCGATGCCGGTCAGCTGGGCCGCCAGCGCCGCAATTCCGGTTTCCGGCCCGCAGACGGCGATTGAAATGCGGCTGTCATCGCCCCAGACGGCGGTCTCGAACCCCTGGGCCGCCAGGGCGCGCTCGATGGCGTCATGGCCGATGCGCAGCCCGGCGATCTTGGACATGCGGGAGAGCCGGCCGGTGATGTGGTAGAGCCCGTTTGCATCGCGCTTGGCCAGATCTCCGGTGGCGAGTTCGCTCAGTTCCGCGCCCCTGGCGAGATCAACGTGGGTCTCGGCGTAGCCCATCATCACATTGGCGCCTTGATAGACCAGCTCGCCCTCGCCTTCGGGCGCAGTGATTTCGGTGCCGCCGGCGTTGCGCAGCTGCAGGCGGCCGCCAGGAATGGCACGGCCTGCGGCGCCGGGATTGTCCTGCGCCAGCTCCGGCGGCAGATAGCTGATCCGCGCGGTGGCCTCGGTCTGTCCGTACATCACGAAGAAGCGGCCGGCGCGGGCCTGCATCCGGGCAGACCAGGCGCTGACCTGGGCGGGCTCCATGGCGCCGCCGGCAACTGTGAGGGTCTTGATCCGTTCCGGCAGCGCATGGGAGAGGCCTGCGGTTTCCAGCAGGCGGAAATGATGAGGTACGCCGGCCAGACTGGTGGCGCCTGAGGTCTGCAGAGCGTCCGCAAAGCCTGCATCCAGCACTGATCCGGGGGCAAGCCAGAGGCTGGCGCCAGCTGCGAGATGCGAATGCAGCACTGACAGCCCATAGGAGTAGTGCAGCGGCAGGATCAGCGCAGCCCGGTCCCGGGTCTCGATTTCCAGGTATTCGGCGATGGCGCGGGCGTTGCTGTCCACCGCAGCAGCGGACAGGCGCACACCGCGGCCATGGCCGGTGCTGCCGGAGGTCTGCAGCAGCAGAGTGAGATCCGGGTGGATGGCGGCGGGCTCATGCGAATGCGCAATCAGCTGCCAGGCGCCGTCTGCACGGCGGTAGCTGGCGGCCGGCCGGAAGCGTTCTTCCAGCCGGGCTGCGGTTGCGCTGTCCCCGGCGGGCAGCGGCATCACCGCGTGGCCTGCAGACAGGGCGCCCAGATAGGCGGCAATGGCCTCGGGGCTGGCCTCAGCCTCAATTGCGATCAGCTGCCGGTCCTGAGGCAGCAGCCGGCCGAATTGCCCGGCAGCATCCGCCAAGGCGGCATAGGTCAGAGTGCTGCCATTTGTCCCGGTCAGGCAGGGCCGGGTTTCAAAAGCGCGCAATTTGGCCAGATCAAAAAACATCCGCAACTCCTTCGAGCGCGGCGGGTAAGATAATTTACTAATTTTGTCAATTATTGATGGGCGGTGCTGCTCCTGCCGTGCCGGATGCGGCGGG
>JBFOLS010000293.1:0-3611 GCA_040830225.1 Leisingera sp. | reverse complement strand
GGTGCAGGAGCTGGAGGCGGTGAAGGCGGAAATCACCGCGCTGGACCCGCAGATCATTGAGCTGGAGAACAAGATCTCGGTCGAGCAGGATGCTGCCGCGCGCACCAAGCTGGAGACCGGGCTGACGGCTCTGAACGCGAAATACAACGGGCCGGTGCAGGATGAGCAGGTGAAGCTGGTGAACAGCCAGACGCTGCCGCGCTCGCTAGAGAAGGGCAAGACCTGGGTCGATTCCCTGCAGAACCAGGCGGCGACGCAGATGGTGCTGATCAACAAGCTGCAGACGGACACCCAGCAGCGGGTGGTGCTGTATGACGCCCTGACGAAATCGCTGAAGACCGCGCAGCAGCAGGATGTGGCGCACCGGATCAACGAGATCGGGGTGCAGACCGACAAGGAAGCCCAGACCGCAATGGCGGCGATCGGCACCGCGACCAACCAGAAGATGGCCGACATGCTGGAAGCGCATGAGGGCAACATGGTGTTTGCCCGCGATGTGCTGGAGAAAAAGGCCAAGGCGGATGAGCGCTTTGCCCGCCGGTTCGCCGCGATTGTCGAGAAGCACGACAAGAACCTCTATGGGGGGTGAGGTGATTGCCCGAGCGTGAGAAACTATCGCTGGAAGACTTTGCACTGTCATCGACACAGGACAGACAATACGCCTATTTCGCTATCACTTCGGATACTCCCCTGCCCGAGGATATCGAAAAGCTGCCTCTTCGGCCGTCCCGGTATTGGAATGCTGGAGACAAGGTAGTTAGGGGTCGCATAGAGTTTGAAAGGACATTCTCCCGTTGGGCGTTTGAAAGCGGTTTGCGGGAAACGGATCCGCTGGAAGAGCACATTGAAAGCCTGCTTAGGAAGCTGCTGCCAGTGTTCGGCCAGCTCGAGCAACTGCCAGCAGATTGCAAGCAGTCCGTGGTATGCGTGACATTCTCGGTTCAATGCTCTGGATTTATTCTGGAGCCGGCAATCCTGAAGCAGTTGGCCAAGTTCAATTTGCATCTTGAGTACGATTTCTACAGCAATGTTGATCCTCATGATGAACTGGCGGATTTGAGATCATTGGTGCCAAGAGAATGCTGAAAGCTAAGAACAACACAGGACAGTTCCCGGCCGCGGGTGGGGGCGTAGCGCCCGCCCGGGGGGGCGGCCGGGCGCTGTCCGCGCCGCAAGCGGCACGTCCGGAAAGGGGGGCTGTATGACCGACCCCGCCAAAGATCACGCCGGTCTCAGCGATACCTTTGCCTCGCGCCGGTATTTCAAGAAGTTCGACATTATCATCCGGCATCTGACCCGGGTGGCCGCAGCGATGCAGGCGGAGGGGCGGCTTTCGAAATCCGATGTGAAAGTGCTGACGGCTTACTTGATGCGGCTGAACTTCACCTTCCGTGCGCTCTCGATGAAATACCTGATGACCGGACGTGACACCGGCCGGTTTTTCGGCAGCCTGGCGATGGACAAGCGCGACAGCGGCTTTCCGGTAGCAGCGGAGCTGATGACCATGGCCAATGACGCTCAGCAAGCGGAACGGCATCTGGCCAATATGGCCAGCGAAGAGGTGCTGAAGGATGATATGGTGCGCACCATCATCTCGGACCGGGCGGTGCCCACCAAGCTCCAGTTCGCTCTGTCGCAGCGGCTTTATTATCAGGAGTTGATGAAAGGCGAGCTGTTCTGGACCCAGAACGATCCGGAATGCGAATGGCTGGAAAACCTTGGCCCGCGCCGCCGCCGCTTCCTGCTGCACTGGGCAGCCTATGACAGCCAGGTGAACCTGCCGGTGATCTACCTGATGGAGCTGGAGGACAGCGGCAAGGTGGCGCTGCCAAAGGATGAGCGCCGCTGGCCGGAAGTGCAGGCGCATTTGATGGCGCAGGCCCTGGCCGGGTTGAAGCTGGTGACCATTGCCAAGGGGTTCGACGAGGATTTCGACGATCTCCACCCCAAGCACCTGCGCCGCTATCACGTGGGGCCGATGTATTCCTCGGCCTATACCGAGCAGTCCGGCCCCTTGCGCCGGGTGCTGGAGGAGGCGGAGGCGCCCGCGGGCCAGGACTGGGCCTTGGCCTGGACGCTGGAGGAGCTGGAAAGCGAAGACGTGCGCGAGGAGCGCTCCGGCTGGTTCGGCAAAGTGGAGCGGGAGATCTTTGCGCTCGACCCCTTTGGCGGCCGCGGCGCGGACACCGGGGCGACCCGGACCCAGCGCGCCATCATCCTGCCGCAGCGCCCGTTCCAGGTGCTGGCAGAGCTGGACCCTCCGGGGTTTGCGGATGTGCAGAAGTTCGTGGTGAGCGACGCCGGGCAGGTGCTGCGGTATTGAGCGGCAGCGCGTGTTGCCGGCTGCGGAGCCTCCGGCAGGAGTATTTTTGCAAAGATGAAGAGAGTGGTGGACCATGACCATCTACAGATTTTTCAGGCTGATATATTTGCTTCCAGGGTTTCTCACCCTGGGAGTTGCGTTCGTTTGCACAATTTACGGACCTATGGATCAAGCTGTGAAGGCAGCTGCAGGTGCTGCATTGATGCTTTTGGCGGGGTGGCTGGCAAAAGTTCCAGACGAAAACACACCGGACCGTTGATCCGAAAGCTCAAACGAATTTGGGCAGACAATTGAGAATTCAAACTGCGAGGGTGAGATGAGCATTTCAGGCAATCAGATGGAGCTGCGGGAAGAGGACATCCGCAAGCACTACGCCGCTGCTGCAGCGATGCTGGAGGGATTTGACCACACGCCGCGCATTGCCAAGCCTGCGGTGGAGGGAAAGGCGCCGGAGCGCTCGCCCGGGATTGCCCGCAGCCGCCGCTTCCGCTCGACCACGCCGGGGCTGGTGACGCGCTCGACCGCGCGGCCCGAAGGTGTGCATCTGATTGCCCGGATTGAGGCCGCGGATGATGACGATCCGCTGACCTCGCCCTTGCAGGCGACCTTGCAGCATTGCCTGCGCCGGGCGCTGGCGATTTCGCTGGCAATGGGGGAGGCTTATGCCGAGGCTTCGGGCCTTGGTGACTTGAAGCGGGCTAATCTGGCCGGCTCTCTGGATGCGGCGCGCAAGGGGGAGTTCACCGAACTGCTGGCCGCTGAGGCGCTGATTACGGCGCATGTGTTTGCCAATGCTGCAGCCTTCCTGCTGGCGCCGCATGGCAGCGAGGCGCAGGCTGAAGTGGGCGAGGCAGAGGAGCTGCTCACGGATAATGCGCCGCTCGCACTGCACGGGGCGCTGTGGGAGCTGGATCAGAAACTGGCGCAGCACGCGCCCGATGATGCGCATCTGATTGCCGCTGCGGCGGCCTATGCCGAACAGTTGATGGAGAAGGCTGCGTTGCGGGCGCAAACTGCGGGCCGGCTGGAGGCGTTCACCGCTGCCGCCTGGCGTGTGGAGGCGGATGATCTGACCATCAGCGGCTTTGAACCTGCCGCCAAGGCGAAGTCCACCACGCTCACCATGGCCTTCAAGAAACCGCATGAGGTGGTCGGCAACCATATTGCCAAATACCAGGCCTTAAGGCTCTCAAAGATGCTGATGGCCTATGATTTCGACCGCCGCCTGAACCCCTTTGCCGAAATGGGCGGGTTTATCTTCACCTTCATGGGGGACGGAAAGCCGGGG
>JBFOLS010000292.1:0-2417 GCA_040830225.1 Leisingera sp. | reverse complement strand
CGCCGCAAATGTAATGCGGTCGAGCTTGGGGGTCGGCATAAGGTTTCTCCTCCCTAATGCGCGTTTCGGGGATGGGGGTGGAGGGCGCCGTTACAGGCGCGCGCCCTCCTGGTTCAGCAGGGTGCGGATGTCGGCGCCCTGGATTTCGCGGATGGCGATGTTTTCCTTGATGGACAGGTCCGCAGCCAGCGCCGCGGCGTGGCCGTAGCCGAAGCACTGGGCGGTGACTCGGGCTGAGGCCAGGGCCTCATGCTCGGCCGACAGGCAGCGCCCGGCGACGATGATGTTCTCGCCCTGGAACGGCACCAGAGTGCCATAGGGGATCTCGTAGGTGTCATCGAACAGCCATTCGACCTTTGGCTTGGTGCCAGCGTGCAGCTCGATCGGCCAGGGCGAGCGGGCGATGGCGTTGGGTGACTTGGCCCGGCCCAGCACGACCTCATTGGTCAGTGTCTCAATGCCGGTCACGGTGCGGGTCTGGCGGATGCCGATTTCGACGCCGGTGTCGTTCACGTAACCCTTTTCGCAGCCGGGGATGTGGCGGCGCAGGAAGTCGGCGTATTCGCGCACTTGCAGGCGGGCGACCAGCTCGCCCTCGGAGTGGTCGACCGGGTTGGTCACATCGAGGTCGCGGCCGTCAAAGCCCAAGATGCGGGTGGCGTTCACCATCAGCTCGCCGGGGCGGGTAGTCGGGAAGATCCAGATCTTCTTGCGCGGCAGCCTGCCGCCCTCAGGGTCCGCGGCGATCAGCTGGTCGATCACCTTTTGCGGGCTGATGGTGTCTTCGCCCCAGTACTCGCAGAAGCGGTCCACATCGATCCCGCCCATGCGGAAGATCATGGTCGGGTTCTGGATCGCACCGTTGTTGCCCTTGGTGGTTTTGAAGCCCGCGCGGTGGATCACGTCGCCATCACCTGACGCATCAATGATCCGCTTGGCCCGCACCTGCGCCAGGCCGGATTTCGAGTTGACGATGACGCCCTCGAAGGCATCGCCCTCCATCAGCACGCCGACGACCTGGGAGTGGTAGAGGATCTGCACCCCGGCGTTGCGCAGGAAGCCGTCCGCCACTTCGCGCCAGACCAGCGGGTCGTGGGTGACGGTGAAGGTCTTGCCGTAGCGCTGCGGGCCGCTGACGCCATTGCGGCTTGCCAGAGCGGCGCGGAATTTCTCGGCCCAGCCGAAAGTCACCTGTTCGGGCGTGGCCTTGTCGTTTTCGGTGGACAGGAACATGCCGCAGATGGTGCCCGAGAGCCCAGCGACAGCGCCGCCGCCGCAAAAACCATAGCGCTCGATCAGCAGCACCGAGCGGCCCTTGCGGCCCAGGGTCTCTGCCGCTGCCACGCCGGCCGCACCGCCGCCGACGACCACCACGTCGACATCAGCAAACACCGGCAGGCGGCTGGCCGCGCCTTCCGCATAGGTGCGCTGCCACTGGCTCTCAAACTCACTCATCGGGCTCTCCCTGGCTTGCATCCGGGGCCGCTGGGCCAGGCCGGACAGGTTGGATCAATTGGCGCATTAACTGATATATCTATTGATGGGCAAGATGTTTTGACATAGTTGGGAAAAGCGCCCCAACGGCGCATCAGGTTCACCATGCGGCATATGAGGGCGCGTAAATGACTGAAATGACTGAAGATCGTTTTGGTAAGATCGAGAGAATCCAGGTCTATGTCGTGAAGACCGGGATCCCGAAATTCTCCTGGTCGCCGACCATGCCGGCGCTGCTGACGACCAATACCATCGCCCGAATCACCACCTCGGACGGCTACGAGGGGGCGGGCGGCGTGTTCTCCTGCACCGAGCATGATTTCGACCGTGCCGTGGCGGAGGGCATGCGGCCGCTGCTCAAGGGCCTCCTGGGCCGTCAGGCGCTGCGCCGCGAGGATATCTGGAAGTGGATGCAGTTGCGCCGTCTGTCGATTCCCAACACCTCGATTGCCGGGCTCGACATCGCCATGTGGGATCTGGCCGCGAAACGCGCCGACATGCCGCTCTACATGTTCCTTGGCGGCGCACGAGACCGGGTCAAGGCCTATGCGTCAATGCAGGTGTTCGACGGGCCGGAACCCTATGTCGATCACATCAGCGAACTGCAGGAGCAGGGATTTTCCGCCTTCAAATTCCACTACAAATGCGAGCCGGATGCCGACATTGAAATGATGCGCCGGGTGCATGAGGCCCATGGCGGCAAGGGGCTCGACTTCATGTTCGACGCGGATGCCTATTACAGCCACAAGGGCGCGCTGAAAGTGGCCCGGGCGATGTATGAAATGGGCTATGTCTGGCTTGAGGCGCCGTTCCCCGACCATGATCTGGACGGCTACCGCGAGCTGCGCCGCCGCACCGAACTGCCGGTCCTGCCGGGTGGCAACACCATCGTCGATCTGCCCAGCATCGCCCATGCCATGCGG
>JBFOLS010000291.1:0-6621 GCA_040830225.1 Leisingera sp. | reverse complement strand
GACAGTATCCGGGCGCAGGCCCGGATTGCCGGACGTATCCGCCGGACAGCCTTGGTTGACTCGCCGTCCCTCAGCAAGCTGAGCGGCGGTCAAATCTCGCTGAAGCTGGAAAGCACCCAGATCACCGGCAGCTTCAAGCTGCGTGGCGCCACCAATGCGGTACTGTCTTTAACAGAGGAACAGCGCGCGGCAGGCGTGGTCGGCGTCTCCACCGGCAATCATGGCCGCGGTCTGGCTTATGCGGCGGCGCAGGCCGGGGTGCGCTGCATCATCTGCATGTCGGAACTGGTTCCGCAAAACAAAGTCGAGGGCATCAAATCCCATGGCGCCGAGGTGCGCATTGTCGGCCGCTCGCAGGATGACGCGCAGATGGAGGTCGACCGGCTGGTTGCGGACGGCATGACAATGCTGCCGCCCTTTGACCACCCTGATATCATCGCAGGCCAGGGAACCGTTGCGCTGGAGATGCTGGAGCAGGCGCCGGATCTGGAGACAGTTCTGGTGCCCCTGTCCGGCGGCGGGCTGATTTCCGGCGCCGGAATGGTTCTGAAGGCGGCGAACCCGGATATCCGCGTCATCGGCGTCAGTATGGAACGCGGAGCGGCGATGCATGAATGCCTAAAGGCGGGCAGGCCCGTTCAGGTTGAGGAACTGCCGACGCTGGCCGACTCCCTGGGCGGGGGTATCGGGCTGGATAATGAATACACTTTTGAAATGACTAAATCTTTTGTCGATGACGTGGTTCTGGTGTCCGAGGCTGAAATCGCCGCCGCCATCCGCCACGCCTATTTTGAAGAGCGCCAGGTGATTGAAGGCTCCGGCAGTGTCGGCATCGCCGCGCTGCTGATGGGCAAGATTGAGATCCCGGGGCGCTGTGTTTCATTGGTCAGCGGTCAGAATATCGGCATGGCTCTGCACAAACGCATCATCGATGGCGAAGACGTGGATGTAGAGGCCGAGATAGAAGGAGGCGCAGATGCCTGACATCAAGATCCTGACAGAAGCGGAGCTGCGCGAACTGGTGCCGCTGGACGTGGACGCGGTGGGCTGCGTCGAAAAGGGATTCACCACGCTGGCCGGGGGCAAAGTTGTCATGCCGCCGATCATGACCTTGCCGGTGCCCGACCATAACGGCGAGGTTTGTGTCAAATCCGCCTATGTGCCGGGGATCGGCAGCTTTGCCATGAAGATGAGCCCGGGTTTCTTTGATAACCCCAAGCTCGGCCTGCCGAGCACTACGGGGCTGATGGTGGTGTTTTCCAGCAAAACCGGCATTCTTGAATCGCTGCTCTTGGACAACGGCTACCTCACCGACGTCCGCACCGCCGCTGCAGGCGCAGTCGCCGCGCGGCATCTCGCGCGTGAGAATGCATCGCACGTCTGCATCATCGGCGCCGGCGTGCAGTCGAAAATGCAGCTGAAAGCGATGACCCTGGTGCGCGATATCAAAAGCGCCGTGATCTGGGCACGGGATACGGCCAAGGCAGAAACCGCTGCCGGCAGTCTGCGCGAAGACTTGGGGATCGAAATTACAGTCAGCTCAGACATCGTTCAGGCAGTTGCGTCAGCAGACATCGTGGTTACAACAACGCCCGCCGCGGACCCCGTGATCAAGGCGGACTGGCTGCAGCCCGGGCAGCTGGTCATCGCCATGGGCTCGGATCAGGAGCACAAATGCGAGCTGGAGCCTGCCTGTTTGGCCAAGGCGGATCTCTATGTGCCCGACAGCCAGTCGCAATGCGCCGTCAAGGGCGAGCTGCGCAGCGCGATCGAGGCCGGGCTGTTCAGTGCAGATCACAGCTTTCCCGAACTGGGTCAGATTACCTCCGGCCAGGCCCCGGGCCGCCAGTCAGAGAGCGATCTGATCATTGCCGACCTAACCGGCACCGGTGTTCAGGACACCGCCATCGCAACCCTTGCAGGCAACCGCGCAGATGCTGCGGGTGCCGGCGCCACTTTCACCAGCTGATCAATCAGGATTTACCCATATGGCAGACCCCAAGCTGTATTTCTCCCGCGCTGAATATCAAAAGCGACTTGACAAAACCCGCGCCGAGATGGCCCGGCGCGGTGTTGATCTTCTGATCGTCACCGACCCTTCGAACATGAACTGGCTGACCGGATATGACGGCTGGTCCTTCTATGTGCATCAATGCGTCGTTGTCGCCCTGGACGGCGAGCCGCTCTGGTACGGGCGCGGCCAGGACGCCAATGGCGCGCTGCGCACCTGCTACATGGAACCCGCCAATATAATTGGCTATCCGGACCACTACGTGCAGTCGACCGAACGCCACCCGATGGACTACCTGTCGGCGCAGCTGAAGGACCGCGGTCTGGACGGCGGCGTAATCGGCGTTGAGATGGACAATTACTATTTCACCGCCGCTGCCTATGCTTCCCTGCAGGCGCATCTGCCGAATGCGCGCTTTGCAAACACAAATTCCCTGGTCAACTGGCAGCGGGCGGTGAAGTCCGAGGCGGAGCTCACCTACATGCGCCAGGCCGGCAAGATCGTTGAACGCATGCACCAGCGTATCTTCGACAAGGTCGAACCGGGCATGCGCAAATGCGATCTGGTGGCGGATATCTATGACGCCGCCCTGCGCTATGATGCTGACTTGGGCTTTGGTGGCGATTACCCGGCGATTGTGCCGCTGCTGCCTTCGGGGCCCGACGCCGCCGCGCCGCATCTGACTTGGGATGACCTGCCGATGAAATCCGGCGAGGGGACCTTTTTTGAAATCGCGGGTGTCGTGCACCGCTACCATTGCCCGCTGTCGCGCACCGTGTTTCTGGGCAAGCCGACACAGACCTTCCTGGACGCGGAAAAGGCCGTTCTGGAAGGCATGGACGCGGGTCTTGAGATGGCCAAGGCCGGCAACACCTGCGAGGATATTGCCAAGGCGTTTTTTAAAGTTCTGAAGAAATACGGCATCGAAAAAGACAACCGCACCGGTTATCCGATCGGCGTGTCTTACCCGCCGGACTGGGGCGAGCGCACCATGTCGCTGCGTCCGGGCGACACCACGGTTCTGGAAGAAAACATGACCTTCCATTTCATGACCGGCCTCTGGATGGAGGACTGGGGTTTTGAGATCACCGAAAGCATCCGCATCGGGGCAGAAGGGCCGGAATGCCTGTCCGGTGTGCCGCGCAAAATGCTGGTAAAGGACTGATCCATGAAGGCAAATCCAATCTCGCCCACCATCCCGCTGGATCAGGATGGCGTGCATCACGGTTTCCTGAAACTGCCCTACAGCCGTGATGACTCGGCCTGGGGGTCTGTGATGATCCCGCTGACGGTGATCAAGAACGGCGAAGGCAAGACCGCACTGCTGACCGGAGCCAACCACGGGGACGAATACGAGGGCCCCATCGCCCTTCACGAGCTGGCCGCCGCCACGAAGGTTGAAGATGTGACCGGGCGGCTGATCATTGTGCCGGCCTTCAACTATCCGGCCTTCCGGGCCGGCACCCGCACCTCGCCCATCGACAAGGGCAACATGAACCGCTCGTTCCCGGGCCGGGCCGATGGAACTGTGACCGAGAAGATCGCCGATTACTTCCAGCGCACATTGCTGCCGCTGGCGGATGTGGCGGTGGATTTCCACTCTGGCGGCAAGACGCTGGATTTCGTCCCCTTTGCTGCCGCGCATATTCTGGAGGACAAGGCCACGCAGGAAGCCTGCTTTGCCGCAATGAAGGCGTTCAACGCCCCTTATTCGGTAGAGCTGCTAGAGATCGACAGCGCGGGCATGTACGACACTGCGGTCGAGGAGATGGGAAAGGTGCTGGTAACCACCGAGCTCGGCGGCGGCGGATCGTCGACCGCACGCAGCAATGCCATCGCCAAGAAGGGACTGCGCAACGTGCTGATCCATTTCGGCATCCTGCAAGGTGAGATGCAGCTGGATGATACCGTGAACCTCACAATGCCGGATGATGACTGTTTCCTGTTCAGCGAGGGCGACGGGCTGTTTGAGATCATGGCCGACCTCGGCGAACCTGTTGCCAAAGGCGATCTGCTGGCACGCGTGTGGCCGCTGGACCGCACCGGGCTGCCGCCGGTGGAATACCGCGCGCGGCGGGCAGGCCTGGTGATCAGCCGCCATTTTCCCGGGCTGATCAAATCCGGCGACTGCGTGGCGGTTGTCGGCGTCACCGGCGCCTGATAGGCGGAAGACATGCAACTAGACCAGCGCGACCTCGACATTCTGCGCGTGCTCTCGACCGAGGGCCGCATCACCAAGGCCGCGCTGGCCGAACGGATCGGCCTGTCGCCGACACCCTGCTGGGACCGGCTGCGAAAGCTGGAGCAGGCCGGGCTGATCGAAGGCTACGGCGCCCGCATCAACCTGAAGAAACTGGCGCCGCATGTAACGGTGTTTGTCGCGGCCGAGATCGCCGACCATACCGCTGCCAGCTTCCGCGCATTTGAAGCAGCAATGCAGCGCTATGAGGAAGTCACCGCCTGCTGGGCACTGGGCGGCGGGTTTGACTACCTTTTGCAGATCGTCACCCGCGACATCGACGCCTATCAGCGGCTGATCGACGAGATGCTGGACGCCCGCATCGGCCTTTCCCGCTATTTCACCTATGTGGTGACCAAACCGGTCAAAGGAGAAGGCGCACCGCCGCTGGACATTCTGCTGCAGCAAGGCTGAAGCGGCAGTTTCCAGAGAAATACCGTCGCTTACAGGCCCAAACCAGCTGTCATTCGGGAATTATCCTGTGGGGAGGACTGGGTAAGGAGGCCGCGGCATGGGCATGTTTTCTGGGCAGTACGTTCTCGTAACAGGCGGCGGCAGCGGTATAGGACATGCCATTGCCCAGCAACTCGCCGCTGCCGGTGCCAAACTGGCCATCGCCGATCGGAACGGAGAAGCTGCCGCAGCCGCAGCAGGCAGTTTACGCAAAGAAGGCGCAGAGGCTCTGGCCGTTGAAGCGGACATCAGCAGCGAGGCAGAAGTTGACGCCATGTTTGCATCCGTACAACGTTTTGGCGGCGCCTTGCATGGTATGGCCCATTGCGCCGGAATCGGTGTTGAGAAGACCCTCCTCGATACCTCTCTGGAGGACTGGAACCGTCTGATCAGCATCAATCTGACCGGCACGTTCCTTTGCGCCCGAGGCGCCGCACGGATGATGGCCGGACAGGGATATGGCCGTATCCTGCTGATGGGATCCGCCGCAGGTGAACGCGGCGGCACCGGCCGTTCCGCATATGGAGCCAGCAAGGGCGGCGTGCATGCGCTGACGCGGGTCATGGCCGTGGAACTGGCGGAACTTGGCATCACCGTTAACGCGATGGCACCCGGCGCCATTGAGACAGAGCTTGTCAGCCGCATGCATGATGCCGAAACGCGTTCCTCCTATTGCAGCGGCATTCCCGCCAACCGCTATGGGACACCGGATGAAGTTGCCGCCGCGGCGGAGTTTCTGCTGAGCCCCGGTGCAGCCTATGTCACAGGAGTTGTGCTTCCGGTTGATGGAGGTTTCATGGGGGCTGGGGTCATCAAACGGCAGATGAACCCGGGCGGCAACTGAAGCCTAACTTTTCATCCGAGAGCCTCTCAGGCAGCTGTTTCTTCTGCTGCCTCCCGCAACTTCAGGCACATCTTCTGCCGGCATCAGGCAAATTCTCCTGCAAGGAACAGGAGGATTTCCATGACAGAGTCTGCTCTCTCTGCCCGTGCGGACATCGCCGACAAGGCGCTGATACGTTCATTTTCCTATATTGACGGCAAGTGGTGCACAGCCGCCAACGGTGAGACTTTCCCGGTGACCGACCCCTCGGATGGTGCCGAGCTGGGTCATGTTTCCAGCCTTTCCGCAGAAGAATCTTCTGCCGCAGTGGACGCCGCCCAGACCGCATTCGCGGCTTGGGCAGGCTTGTTGCCGCAAGCGCGCGCGGCCATCCTGCGCCGCTGGTTTGAATTGCAATTGGAACACAAGGAAGACCTCGCCCGCATCATGGTGCTGGAACAGGGCAAACCTTTGTCCGAGGCACGCGGCGAAATCGACTATGGCGCCGCCTTTGTGGAGTTCTACGCAGAAGAAGCCAAACGCCCCAACATCGAAGGCGTGACCAGCCATCTGCCCGACGCCGAAGTGGAACTGTGGCGCGAGCCGGTTGGCGTGGCGGCGCTGATCACTCCCTGGAACTTCCCCTCGGCCATGCTGACCCGCAAGGCGGCGGCAGCCCTGGCTGCAGGCTGCACGGTTGTGGCCCACCCCTCGGGCGAGACGCCATTCAGTGCGCTGGCCCTCGCGGAGCTAGCGGAGCGGGCAGGCTTTCCTGCCGGGGTTTTCAACGTGGTGACCGGCAAAGCCTCCACTGTGGTTGGGCCTTGGACAAACGACAGCCGGGTCCGCGCCCTTTCCTTCACCGGATCCACCAATATCGGCAAGCTCCTGTACCGGCAGTCAGCGGACACGGTGAAGCGGCTGGTGATGGAGTTGGGCGGACATGCTCCGGTGATCGTTTTCAAAGGCTGCGATCTGAACAAGGCGGTGGATGAGGCGATCAAGGCGAAATTCGCCACCTCCGGGCAGGACTGCCTTGGCGCCAACCGGATCTTCGTGGAACGGCCTGTTTATGCGGAGTTCTGTGCGAAATTT
>JBFOLS010000290.1:0-2627 GCA_040830225.1 Leisingera sp. | reverse complement strand
CGCTGGTGGAGTAGAGCTCGGAATGGATTTCCCTGAGCGCAATCTCCTCGGCGACCTTATAGGTGGTGCCGGGCTTGCAGCGGATCTGGACAAAGACGCAGGTGGACATGGGTGCCCCTTATGGCTGGACAATTATTTGCGCCCAAGCTCGCATGCGCTGCATCCGGGCGCAAGAGACCGGAATTGCTGCAACAGATTGCTGCCTTTGCACTATGCCGCACTTGAGCCCCAGGCCCTCGCCGCCCTATAAGCGCCCAGGCAGAATTCAAGTTCTTGCAGCATGACGAAGGATAAGCCGCAGATGCGTACCGCCCAAGTGACCCGCAAGACCGCGGAGACCGATATCTCGGTCGAAATCAACCTCGACGGCACCGGGGTTTACGACAACCAGACGGGCGTCGGCTTTTTCGACCACATGCTGGATCAGCTGGCGCGCCATTCGCTGATCGACATGACTATCCGCGCCAAGGGCGATTACCACATCGACGACCACCACACGGTGGAAGACACCGGCATTGCACTGGGTCAGGCGTTGGTGCAGGCGCTGGGGGACAAGAAGGGCATCCGCCGCTATGGCGAGTGCCACTTGCCGATGGATGATGCCCAGGTGCGCTGCGCACTGGACCTGTCAGCACGCCCGTTCCTGATCTGGAATGTGGAACTGCCGACCCAGAAGATCGGCAATTTCGACACCGAACTGGTGCGGGAATTCTTTCAGGCGCTCAGCACCCACGGCGGCATCACCCTGCACATTGATCAGCTCCACGGATTCAACAGCCACCACATAGCCGAGGCAGCCTTCAAGGCAGTGGCCCGCGCGCTGCGGCTGGCGGTGGAGACCGACCCGCGCAAGGCTGATGCGATCCCCTCGACCAAGGGCGCACTGTAAGATGCTGACGGCAATCATCGATTACGAATCCGGCAACCTCCATTCCGCCGAAAAAGCGTTTCAGCGCATGGCGCGGGAACTGGATACAGGCGAGGTTGTGGTGACCTCGGATGCCGATGTGGTGGCGCGGGCCGACCGGCTGGTGCTGCCCGGCGACGGCGCCTTCCCTGCCTGCGCGGCCGAGCTGCGCGGTCACAAGGGCATCTATGACGCCATGGTCGAGGCCGTCGAGCAGAAGGGCCGCCCGTTCCTGGGCATCTGCGTCGGCATGCAGCTGATGGCTACGACGGGTCATGAGTATGAAGAGACCCCGGGCCTCGGCTGGGTTGGCGGCGATGTGGTGAAGATCACGCCGGCGGATGCGGCGCTGAAGGTGCCGCATATGGGCTGGAATGATCTGGTGATCGATCATGCGCATCCGGTCTTTGACGGCATCCAGAGCGGCGATCACGTGTATTTCGTGCACTCCTACCATTTCCGCGTGGCGAACCCGGCAGAGCGGCTGGCGCATGTGGACTATGCCGGCGACGTGACCGCAGTCATTGGCCGCGACACAATGGTCGGCATGCAGTTCCACCCTGAGAAAAGCCAGGCTACGGGCCTGCGGATGATCGGAAACTTCCTGACCTGGAAGCCCTAAGGCGACGGCGCCTTGCGCCGTTGACCTTGGCTTTGAGTATATGTGGAAAGATGAAAGCCGCGGCGTTCAGGCCGCAGCGGAGCGCAGGGAGACAGGCGCGACGCCATAAGCCTTGCGGAAGGCGCGGGTGAAACCCTCGGGGCTGGTGTAGGCGTAGCGGCGGGCGACCGCCTCCACCCTATCGCCGCGCACAAGATCCTGATGCGCCAGGATCAGCCGCCAGCGGCGCAGGTAGCCGATCGGGGTTTCGCCCACTTCGGCGGCAAACAGTTCCGCAAAGCGCGACAGCGACAGACCTGCCTCCTGCGCAAGGTCAGCGTTGGTCCAGAGGCGCCCGGGATGGTCATGCATCGCCACGATGGCCCGGCTGAGGCGCGGGTCGGCGAGACCTGCCAGCAGCCCCGGCTCCGTCGCCCCCTTTTGTATCTGGTTGCGCAGAAGACGCACCATCAGCACCTCCGCCAGCCGGTTGATCACCGATTGCGCGCCGCAGTGCTGGCCCTCTGCCTCGTCCCGCATCAGCCGCACCAGCCCCTGGGCCTCGGCATTTGCACTAACGTCATAGCCCACCACTTCTGGCAGCGCCGCCAGGAAGGGGTTACTTTGCCCTGACCATTCCACCCGCGCAGCCCACATGACGGTGTCGCTTCCCGTATCTGCAAGCGGCCCGCGTGTGCGGTAGAGAATCCGGGCGGGGGTATCCGCACCATCCGCGAGCGCAATCAGATTGGCCTCCCCCGCCTCTGCGGCCTGCACGGACAGTTGAAAGCGGTCCATCAAGGTGGTGAGGCGGTCCATGCTTTCGGTGTTTCCATCAGATTTTTCAGATTTATGAGACATTAAACTGCGCGATACCTTTAGGCAAGCGCCACCACTCACCCACCCCACACCAGCACTCACAAGGACCACACACATGCTGATCCCCCGCCAGAAGACCCCCGGCCTGACCCTGCCGACGCTGGACCATGGGCAGTTTGACCTGTCCTCGGAAACGGCCGAGCGCGGCACCGTGATCTGCTTTTACCGCGGTCTGCACTGCCCGATCTGCGCGACCTACCTGAAGGAATTCGAGAAGAAGGTCGCAGCCTTCGCCGCGCG
>JBFOLS010000289.1:0-8585 GCA_040830225.1 Leisingera sp. | reverse complement strand
GTGTTGCTGCCATGGCCCAGCCGGATACTGTCATTGCCGGTGCCGGTCCGGACCTCGTTGCCGCCATGCCCGGCGGTCACCGCATTCTTGCCGTCTCCGGCGCTGACGAAGTTGTCCCCGCCGCCCAGCCGGATACTGTCGTTGCCACCGCCTGCCTCGACCCGGTTGTTTCCTCCGCCGGCCAGAATCTCATTGTCACCGCCGCCGGCCGCAATCTGGTTATTGCCGGTACCCGCTTCGATGTAATTGCTGCCGTCACCGGCTTGGATCTTGTTGTGGCCCGCACCTGCAAGAATAATGTAATGTTCTTCATCGGCCCTGATTGCGTCGCTGTGATCGGTACCAGTGATTGTTTATTTACTGCCCATAGTCCCACTCTGCATTCACCCGGAAGCGAAGTTATGGAGCAGATCCTTTCGGCGCAGTTAAAAGTTCCCCTGCAAGTTAAAACAGCCAGGGGTTTTAAGATAAAATGCGCAATTGAATGTTCATTCAAAACTCAGCGCCGTACTTGGAGCCATGCCAAGGCGGGCATTTCAATCGAGGTTATTTTTCACTTTCAAAATCTTAAGTGGAAATTACTCAAACACCCATAGGCGTGCCGCCGTCAAGCCGCCCACAACCAAGAAGGGTTTCTCAAATGCCGTCAAACCGGCAGCAACAGCTTTTCTTGTGCCCAAAGCACCCCCGCGTCAGCTGCCGCGCTGCATCTGGGCCGGTGTCATTCCGTATTCGTTGCGGAAGCATTTAGAGAAATGGCTGGAAGCCTGAAACCCACAGGCCAATGCTATATCCAGCACGCTCATATGCGTCTGCGTCAGCAGGAAATAGGCCCGGCGAAGACGCAGCTGCATGTAGTACTGCTTGGGCGTTGCGTTCAGCTGGCTGCGGAACAGCCGCTCAAGCTGCCGGGCCGAAATTCCTGCCTGCCGGGCCAGTACCGAGGGCGGCTCCGGCTCCTCCAAATTCTGCTCCATGGCAGCAATCACTGCCGCCAGTTTGGGATTGCGGACCCGGTTCCGCTCAGGCGCTTCCGCACTGGCGGTTTTCTGAGCTTGCTGCAGCGGGCCGTAGTTCATGCTTTCCGCCACACGAACCGCGAAGGCCTGACCGTGGTCCTGCGCAATCAGTTCCAGGAAAAGATCGATTGAGGACACGCCGCCGGAGGAGCTGCAGCGGGCGCCTTCTGCCACAAAGGGGCGGCAGCTGAGCTCCACTTCCGGGAACATTTCGCGGAAACTGTCGCGGAATTGCCAATGCAGCGTTGCCGGGGCTTCATCCAGCAGACCGGCCTCCGCCAGCACAAAGGCTGCCGTTGCCAGCCCGGTTACCCGCACGCCGCCACGGGCATGCCGGGACAGCCAAACGCCAAGTTTCCGGCTCTGCAGCTCTTTGGTGTGCCAACCGCCGACCAGCACAATATCAGCTGGATCCTTGCAGGTCTCCAGCGTCTGCTCCACCCCGGTTTCCATCCCCAGAGAGGAGGCGACCGCCGTCCCCTCGATGCCGCAAAGCACCCAGTCATACAGCGCTTCGCCGCTGCAAAGATTGGCGTTTTCAAGGGTTTCCAGCGCCGAAATCAGCGACAGAAGGGAGAATCCGGGCAGCAGCACAAAGTGAAACCTGTGCCGGGCGTTCTGCCGCTTGGAAGGCATGCCAAAGCTGTCCGCACCTGCGCCTTTGCCAAGGCGCAGCTGGGAATCTTGCAATCCGAAAGGCCGGTAATCCGTCGTCATGGCGCCCAGTCTGACACGGCATGCTCCGCCGCGTAAGGGACTTTTGCGCGCAGTTTGCGATCTGCGCACGGGACCGGCCCGCCTGAAAAAAGGCGGAACCGGAATTAGGCAGAAAGCCGCCACCTGCAAGGCCTTAGCCTGCAGCGGCGGCCCCGCTGTCCTCAGCTCATGCCAAGGGCTTCCTTGTACATTTCCAGCACCGCCTCTTCTTCGGCGATATCGTCCTGGTCACGCTTGCGCAGGGCAATGATCTTGCGCATCACCTTGGTGTCGTAGCCGCGCGCCTTGGCTTCGGCCATCACCTCTTTCTGCTGCTCGGCGATGGTCTTTTTCTCTTCGTCCAGCCGCTCGAAGCGTTCGATGAACTGGCGCAGTTCGCCGGCAGTCACGCGGTAGTTTTCGCTTTTTTCGTCTTCGGTGATATCCATCCCGGGCTCCGTCGGCAGGTGCTGAGTTGTTGTCGTCGGAGCAAGGGGATAGCGCCCCGCCCGCCGCGCCGCAAGCGGGGAAAGCCGTACCGGAACGCCGGACAGCAAAATCCAGCGCGCATAGCAAGGCAGCTTGCACCGAGAGCCAGGATCAGCTAGGCGCGGCTGAGCGCAACCCCGCAGGAGCACGCAAATGTTCGATCTCATCGTCTGGACCGGAGCCGCAGTGTCCGTTGCGGGTCTGCTGGGCCTGATCTGGTGCATCATCAAGGTCGCAAAGGCGCGCCGCCAGAAACTGGACGACGAGACCCTGCGCGCCGTTGTGCAATCAGTGCTGCCCTACAACCTGGGCGCCCTGCTGCTGTCGGTCCTGGGTCTGATGCTGGTGATGGTCGGCATTTTCCTGGGCTGAAGCCCCGGGGACAGCCCGCCCGGCCTGGTCAGACCGGCATATTGTCGAACATTTCCTCCACTGCTTCTTCGCAAAGTGCTGCTTCCAGCCTACGGAACCGTCCGGGAACCTCTTCTCCCTTCTTGCGCATGTAATCGAGCAGCCGGATGAATTCAGGCCGCATCGCCAGCCGTGCGGCGCCGGTTTCTCCGAGGATCCTTGTTTCCAGCGCTTCGACCGTATGCAGCAGTTCTTCCTTTGTCATGAGCAGTCCTCCCTACGTCATGCGATTGTGCCAGTATTTCGCAACAGGAATACGAAAACCCGCGGAAACTGATCTCCATGCCGGGAATTTACGCAGATTTCCCGGCCGGATGACGCTTTTGCGGGCAACCGCTGCTGCCATTCCCGGATACTGCGGCGCAGCATGCACTGCCTTGACACATATCATTCAGCAGGGATGATTTTGGCATGAGCGGGAATTTCACCTGGCAGCCCGCTTGAAAACACATTCTTAAATCTATATGTGAATTTCCAAACCTATGGAGAGTGACAGATGACCCCCGCCGTCAAAGCCTTCTTCGACGAAGCGACCAATACCGTCTCCTATGTGGTGCGTGAACCGGAAGGCTCGGCCTGCGCTATCATCGACTCGGTTTTGGATTATGATCAGGCTGCGGGGCGCACCTGCACGGCCTCGGCCGACGCCATCATCGCATGGATCAAGAAAGAAGGCCTTCGGGTGAAATGGGTGCTGGAGAGCCATGTCCACGCCGACCACCTATCGGCAGCCCCTTATATGCAGGAGCAGTTGGGCGGCAAAATCGGAATCGGCGATCAGATCACCGTGATCCAGAACACCTTCGGCAAGATCTTCAACGAGGGCACCGAGTTCCAGCGCGACGGCAGCCAGTTCGACCGGTTGTTCCGCGAGGGCGATGCCTTCATGATCGGCCAGACCCGCGGCGAGGTGCTGCACACGCCCGGCCATACGCCCGCCTGCCTCACCTATGTGATCGGCGATGCGGCCTTTGTCGGCGACACGCTGTTCATGCCCGACTTCGGCACTGCGCGCTGCGATTTTCCGGGCGGCTCTTCGGAGGACCTGTACAACTCGATACAGAAGATCCTGTCGCTGCCTGACAACACCCGCATTTTTGTCGGCCACGACTACAAGGCGCCTGGACGCGAAGAATACGCCTGGGAAACCACGGTGGGCGAGCAGAAGGCGCTGAACGTGCACATCGGCGAAGGCCGCAGCATCGAGGAGTTTGTCGAGATGCGCGATGCCCGTGACGCAACCTTGGGCATGCCGCGGCTGATCCTGCCGTCGCTGCAGGTCAACATGCGGGCAGGCCAGATGCCGGAGCCCGACGAGCAGGGCGACGTGTTCCTGAAGATCCCGGTCAACAAGATCTGATTGGGCCAAACGGGGGAAAGCGAATGCAGACAGATTGGATTTGGGCACTTGCCGGCGGCGGCCTTATCGGGCTGGGCGGTGCTGTTTACCTCCTGGGCAACGGCCGGATCATGGGCGCCAGCGGCATCCTCGGCGGGCTGGCGGACCGCAGCGGCTGGGGCACCGCGGCCGAGCGTTTGGCCTTTATTGCCGGGGTGGTGCTGATGCCGCTGCTGATCGGCCTTGTTGCGGGCGGAACGCCTGACACCCATGTCACAGGAAACGCTGCCGTGCTTATCCTGGCTGGGCTGCTGGTCGGGGCCGGTACCAGAGTGGGCAACGGCTGCACCTCGGGCCATGGGGTTTGCGGCATTTCCCGTCTGTCGCTTCGCGGCATAGTGGCAACAGCCGTTTTTATGGCTGCCGGCGTTCTTACCCTGGCAGTGCTGCGCCAGTTGCTGGGGGTGATCTGATGCTGCGGCTCTTTCTCGCCTTGACCGCCGGCAGCCTGTTTGGCGCCGGGCTGATGCTGTCCGGCATGACCGACACCGCCAAGGTTCAAGGCTTTCTGGACATCTTCGGCGCCTGGGATCCCTCGCTGGCCTTTGTAATGGGCGGAGCATTGCTGCCGATGGCCATCGCCTGGCGTCTGACGCAGGGCCGTGCACCTGCGGCAGGCGGCAGCTTCCCTGCCCCGCCGCAGCCGGTACTGGACCGGCGGCTGATTCTCGGGGCGCTGCTGTTCGGCGCGGGCTGGGGTCTGGCCGGGCTTTGCCCCGGCCCGGCGATGGCGTCCATCAGCTATAACGGCTGGCAAGGCATGCTGTTTCTGGCCGCAATGATCTGCGGCATGATGGCGGCCCCTGCGCTCAACCGGCATCTGGACCGGAGCGCCGCAAACGCGTAAAGGGATTGGCATGGAAGCACGCGTAATCACCCCCCGCTATTCGGTCTCGCCGCAGATCTCGGCTGAGGACCTGCCCGCTATTGCCGCTGCCGGCTACAAGACGGTGATCTGCAACCGTCCGGACGAGGAAGTGCCGCCAAGCCACCAGGCCGAAGCGATCCGTATTGCCGCAGAGGCCGCAGGGCTGCGCTTCGAGGTGCTGCCGCTCACTCACCAGACCATGACGCCCGACAACGTCAGCCTCCAGCGCGAGCTGTATGAGGGCTGCGAAGGCCCGGTTCTGGCCTATTGCGCTTCCGGGACCCGCTGCTCGGTGGTCTGGGCGCTGAGCCAGGCCTGCGACATGTGCGCAGACGACATTCTCGAGAAGACCGGCGCCGCGGGCTACCAGCTGGACGGGCTGCGCCCGGCGCTGGAGTCGCTGGCAGGCAGCTAAGACAGGCTATCTTGCTGCCGGCTGCCAGACCTGGCGGCCCGAGCAGGACAAGGCCCTTTTCCGTAAGGGGACCGCCCAAACAAGCCATCAAAGTACATGTCAGACTATCGCTGCCCGCCAGACTGGCGGGCGCTTCCGGCCGTCAGGCTGTGAAACCGCGGTAGAGCGTGGGCTGAACGGGAAACAGCCCCAAAATACGTAGAATGTCCCGGAAAAACGGTTCGTCAAATCGCGGACACCGAGCCCTTTTTCACGGTCGCAAGACATCCTTACAGCCGCATCCCGGCCAGGCTTCTGTTATCCGGGAGCCCCGTCCAGGCCGGCCAGATGCGAGATTTCCGCAGCGGCATCCCCTGGGTCAAAGTCGCCCAGGCCGCCGTCAGGCAGGTCTGGAAGATCCGGAAGCCCGCCGCCCGGTAAATCAGGCAGATCCGGCAGCCCGCCGTCCAATCCGTCCATGGCCAGGGCGCCGTCGCCGCCTAAACCACCCATATCCATCGGGTCCGCCCCGCCGTCGAAGCCTTCCATCAGATTCGCGGCACCGCCTTCCAGATCAATGCCGCCTCCCAAAGCCGGTCCCGCCTCTAGCGCGGGCAAGCCCATGTCCTCCATCGGCTCCTGTAGGCCCTGCGCGGCGATTCCCATATCGATTGCCGGCGCCATTGCGGGTGCCGGATCTGATCCGCTCGCATCGGAGAACCCGGCAGCATCGGCGCCGGTATTACCCAAAAGCTTGTTTTTCGGCTGGTTCAGCCGGACCGCGCGCGACCCGTTCATCTGCCCCAGACGCCCCTGAGCCACCGGCTGGCCGCCGATGGTCAGCAGGTCGGTTTCATACAGGAAGGCCTGGTCCAGCGGCAGTGTATCGCCGACCTGCAAGCTGGCAAATTCGTTCAATGGCACCCGCATCTTGCACAGAACTGCAGAAAGCTCGGCCCGGATCGAACCCATGTTTCCGCCCAGCGACGGCCCCTGAGCACCACCCGCCTGACCATCCTGCAGTTCCTCAGCCGTGGGTTCGGGCAGAATCAGCTTCATCTCGCCTTGCATGGCACCGCAGGCAAGATCCAGGGTCAGCTCAATCACCCGGTAATCCTCTGCCTCCATTCCCAGCACCAGGCTGCGCACACTTTCAACCTGGGCGCCAAAGCGGTAACCCGAAAAGATCGCCTGATCCGCGTGGCCGTCGAGCATTGCCATCACCTTGGCAAAGCTGCGCTCGAGAAATTCGGCAGTCATTGCCGCATCCGTCGGGGTGTAGTTGCGCTCGTCCGGGGCTTTGCCGATCACCGCGCCGATGGTCTGCTGCTGGATCAATGCGGTCACAGTGGCCGCATCCATGCAAGCCGCGCCCATCCGGCCGTGCGGGCAGTCCAGAACCACAAGCAGGTCCTTGTCCGACAGGTGCTGTGCAAGGTCCTCGGGGACGCGGTTGGCCTGGCGTGCCGCCAGAACGGCCATTGGCAGGTCGCACAGATCGGCAGCCGCGCGCGCGACGGAACGGCGCAACGCCTTCAGCGTCAGGGAACTGCTGAGCGCCCCAACGCCTTCCTTTGTCGCTGCAAGCTTGCGCGCAAGCACACTTTGCTTGCCGCTGCCCGCCTCTGCTGCTTCTGTTTCAGACATAGGCTGTTTGACCTGCCCTAATTTAGCGCCCCGTTTTTACGGTTTTACCTGAAAGGAGGTTAACAACTTCTGTATTTTGGCGCCGTTCAAGCCGCCTTTTCACCGGCAGCGGGTATGGAAACCCGGAATGCGCCGCCGCGGCATCCCGAAAGATAGGAAATGTCGCCGCCAAGCCGCTGCATGACTTCGCGGCAAATCGCCAGCCCAAGCCCGGCACCGCCCGCGCGTTCTGGGCTAACACGCGAAAACTTCTCGAAAATCATCTGCTGGCAATCCACTGGAACACCACTGCCGTTGTCGGTGAAGTCGATGTTCAGCCGCCCCCCCTCGGCGGTGGCGGATATCGTCAGTTCAGGAACGTCGGCATCACAGTATTTCTGCGCGTTAGCGATCAGGTTGATGAACACCTGCGCCAGGCGGTCGAGATCTGATGAGATGCGGTACATCTCGGCCCCGGGGGTCCGCTGGACCTTAAGCTCGCGGTCCGACCCCGCCAGCGCAGTTGAAACCGCATGGTCCAGAACCTCGGCCAGCGTGCCGGCGGTCATATTCAGGCTCACCTGGCCGTTTTCCAGCACACTAAGGTCCAGCAGGTCATTGAGCAGCCGGGTTAGCCGCAGGGTTTCGTCATGAATGATTCCTGCATAATGCCGCTGCTCCTGAGCGCTTAGCTGTCCATCGTCGCGCAGGATTTCGGAGAACGCCCGGATCGAGGTCATCGGCGTGCGCAACTCGTGGCTCACCTGGCTGAGGAACGCGTCTTTCTGCTTGGAAAGCTGGGTAAGTTTCTCGTTTGTTTCCCGAAGCTTGCGGGCTGTTGCTGAAAGCTCCTCCGATTGAGCTTCCAACCGGCTGGAGTATTCCAGCATCTGTGCGGTCTCATCCGCCACGGCCAGCAGATCCTGCACCGAAACCGAGGAGCCGCCGACAATCTGGCCAATCATAGCATGTGCTGCCGCCGCACCGATAGAGGCGCTGAGCTCCCGCTCCAGCCGCTCCAAAAAGGCAGGCGTCGGCTCCGGCAGCGGGCCGCGGCCGCCCTGGCGCATCCGCTCTCGCTGGAAAAAGGCCTGTGCCTCATGCGCGCCCAGGATCCGCTGCGACATGATCATCAGGTCTTCGCATTGCGCGACCGAACCGGTCCAGCCGCGCGGTCCTGCCGAGTGCTCGAAAACATTGACGAATTGCGCGCCCTGCAGCCTTTCGATCGGGCTCGGGAAGCTCATCAGCGATACCAGACAGAAGACCAGAGCATTGAGGCTCATCGACCACATCACCGCATGCACGGTCGGATCCAGTCCTTCTATGCCGAACAGGGCCTGCGGACGCAGCCAGCTGAGGCCAAAGAGCCCCTCGCGCAGAATGTGGTCAGGCAAGAGCCCGCCCCCCAGCGCCGGCAGCAGCATGGTATAGAGCCAGATGCCAAATCCGACGCTGAGGCCCGCAAGCGCCCCGCTGCGGGTGGCACCGCGCCAGAACAGACCACCAACCAGTGCAGGCAGAATCTGTGCCACCCCGGTAAAGGAGATAAGACCGATTGCCGCCAGCGCTGCTGCTCCGCCGGAGAGGTGATAGTAGAAATAGCCCAGGCCCATAATCACCGCGATGGACACCCGCCGCGAAAACAACACCACGTCGCGCACGTCGCCCGAGACCGACGCC
>JBFOLS010000288.1:0-3679 GCA_040830225.1 Leisingera sp. | reverse complement strand
CACTTTGGCGGCGGCCAGACCGAAGTGACGCTGGACTTGCCGCCGGGCCGCCACACGCTGCAGCTGGTTCTGGGGGATGCCGGCCATGTGCCCCATGCCACGCCAATCATCTCTGAACTGATCACCATCACGGTGGAATGATACTTCGGTGTGCGGCGAAGCATCCGTGGGGCGGTGCAGGCTAGGCAGGAGGTCCAGAAATCCAAGAGAGGGCTGCCCATGCTGACCTGCGTTATCCGCTATCATATCAACCCCGCCAAGAAGGCTCAGTTCGAACAATACGCCCGCAACTGGGGGCAGGCGATTCCGCGCTGCGGTGCGGATCTGGTTGGTTACTACGCACCGCATGAAGGGTCCTCGACGCTGGCCTATGGCATCTACAATGTCGAAAGCCTGGCAGAGTACGAGGCCTACCGCGCCCGGCTGGCCGCCGATCCGCTGGGGCGTGAGAATTATGAATTTGCCCAGCGTGAGCGCTTCCTGCTGCGCGAGGACCGGACCTGGCTGAAACTGGTGTCAGAGCCGCATGGGGCAGGATGAGAGGACGCCGGATGATAGCCGTGATTTTCGAAGTTGAGGTCGCCGCAGGGCAAAAAGGTGCGTATCTGGAAACAGCTGCAGAACTGCGGCCTGTGCTGGAGGAGGTGGAAGGGTTCATTTCCGTAGAACGGTTTCAGAGCCTCAGCGCACCGGAGAAGCTTCTGTCCTTATCCTTTTGGCGCGACGAGGAGGCGGTGCAGCGCTGGCGGCAGCTGGCAGAGCACCGGGCTGCTCAAACCCGGGGGCGGGCCGGCATCTTCAGGGACTACCGGTTGCGGGTGGCCGGTGTGATCCGGGACTATGGCATGGCACAGCGCGCAGAGGCGCCGCAGGACAGTCTTGCTGAACATGGCTGAACGCTGCCGGTTTTCCGGCTGATCACGTTTGTACAGGCCAGGATCTGCACGGAGGCTGCATCAGAGATTGAAGGCCTCGCTGCAACAGAGGCTTCGCCGTCTGGGCGCGCGCACTCGCTGCCAATCGAAGGCTCCCGCCCGGCCCAACTGCGGGCCGGGCCCGTCAGGGCATGGAGCCGCAGGCGGGAGTGTTTTGGCCGCGGTCTTTGGCAGCTTCAAAGCACCGCGGCCAGCCGGGTGCCCTGGTTGATGGCGCGTTTGGCATCAAGCTCTGCGGCCACATCAGCGCCGCCGATCACATGGGCGGTGATGCCGCGTTCTGACAATTGCTCAGCGAGGCTGCGATCGGAAATCTGGCCTGCGCAAAGAACAATTGTGTCCGCAGGAACCAAAGTGGGGTTCTCGCGGGCCTCACCGAAGCTCACATGCAGGCCTTCCTCATCGATACGTTCGTAGTTCACGCCGCCGAGGAAGGCTGTGTTTTTCATCTTGAGCGTGGCGCGGTGAATCCAGCCGGTGGTCTTGCCGAGCCGCTTGCCATGGCGTTCCGCTTTTCGCTGCAGCAAGGTGACATGACGGGCAGGCGCTGCGGGCTGCGGGCCTTCGGGTGCAAGGCCTGCGCGGTGGTCTTCCGGGTCGGTCACACCCCACTCCCGCATCCAGGCGGGTAGGTCGGTGGCCGGGCTGTGACCCTCTTCCAGCAAGAATTCGGTGACGTCAAAACCGATGCCGCCTGCACCGATCACCGCGACGCGTTTGCCGACCGGTTTCTTGTGGCGGAGCACGTCGATGTAACTCAGGACATTCTCGCGGTTCTGGCCCGGGATATCCGGATCGCGCGGGCTGACGCCGGTGGCAACGACCACCTCGTCAAACCCGGTCAGGCCGTCCGCCGAAGCCTCTTGCCCGAGCGCCAGTTTGACGCCGGCCTCGGCGACCATGACCCGGTACCAGTCCACAAGGCCCCAGAACTCTTCTTTGCCCGGCACCTGCTTGGCCATGTTGAGCTGGCCGCCGATCTCATCTGCCTTGTCGAACAGGGTGACGGAATGCCCGCGCTGGGCCGCGGTCAGTGCCGCGGACAACCCGGCCGGGCCGGCCCCCACGACGGCCACAGTCTTGGCAAGGGCCGCCGGTTCAATCACCAGCTCGGTTTCATGACATGCGCGCGGGTTGACCAGACAGGAGGTCAGCTTGCCGCCAAAGGTGTGATCCAGGCACGCCTGGTTGCAGGCGATGCAGGGGGCGATGCGGTCTGACTGCCCGGCCTCGGCCTTGGCGACGAAATCCGCATCTGCCAGCATCGGCCGCGCCATCGACACCATGTCGGCACAGCCGCTGCTCAGCACCTGTTCGGCCACCTCGGGCGTGTTGATCCGGTTGGAGGTGATTACCGGAATTGAGACCTTGCCCATCAGCTTCTTGGTGACCCAGGCAAAGGCTGCCCGCGGCACCGAAGTGGCGATGGTCGGAATGCGCGCCTCATGCCAGCCGATGCCGGTGTTGAGGATGGTGGCGCCTGCTTTCTCAATCTCCTGAGCCAGCTGCACCACCTCTTCGTGGGTGGAGCCCTCGGGCACCAGGTCGATCATCGACAGGCGGAAGATGATGATGAAGTCGCGGCCTACGGCCTCGCGGGTGCGCCGGACAACCTCGATAGGCAGCCGCATCCGGTTTTCATAGGGTCCGCCCCAGCGGTCGCTGCGCTTGTTGGTGCGGGTGACCAGGAACTGGTTGAGGAAATAACCCTCTGAGCCCATGATCTCGACCCCGTCATAACCTGCCTCCTGCGCCAGACGGGCAGCGTTCACGATGTCGGAAATCTGTTTCTCGATCCCATCCTCATCCAGCTCCTTGGGCGGGAAGGGGGAGATCGGCGACTTCACCGGGCTGGGTCCAACGCATGCCGGCCCGTAGGCATAGCGGCCAGCGTGCAGGATCTGCATCGCAATCTTGCCGCCGGCTTCATGCACCCGCTCGGTCACCACCCGGTGGTTTTCGACATCCTTGGCCGCGGTCATCATTGACGCGCCTGGCAGCACCGAGCCTTCCAGGTTCGGGCCGATCCCGCCGGTCACCATCAGCGCCACCCCGCCGCGGGCGCGGGCGGCATAGAACTCGGCCACCCGGTTCCAATCGCCGGTCTCCTCCAGCCCGGTATGCATCGAGCCCATCAGCACCCGGTTCTTCAACGTTGTGAAGCCCAGGTCCAGCGGGGCCAGCAGGTTCGGGTACGCAGTCATCTTCAACTCTCCCTGGCAGTTGGGCTTAGGATCATTGGTGCGGGCCGCCTTGTCACGGGCAAACGCGGCGTCACCCTCTTGCGTGCCTTGGCGGCAAGCGGTCTAAGGTTCTAGCTAAAGCATACTGAGGAGAGCCGCTATGACCCCGGAACAGATTGCCAAGCTGCCCTACCGCCCCAATGTCGGCGTCATGCTGATCAATGCCGAGGGCGGCGTTTGGGTCGGCCAGCGCAAGGACCGTTTCAAGGATGCCTGGCAGATGCCGCAAGGCGGTATCGATGCGGGCGAGGACCCGCGCGCCGCAGCCCTGAGGGAGCTGGAAGAGGAAACCGGTGTGGCGCCGGCGCTGGTGGAGATCATCGCCGAGAGCGATGGCTGGCTGCCCTATGATCTGCCGCACGACGTGGTGCCCAAGTTCTGGGGCGGCAAATACCGCGGTCAGGAACAGAAATGGTATCTGATGCGGTTCCTTGGTGCCGACGACCAGATCAATATCGAGACGGAGCATCAGGAATTCTCAGCCTGGTGCTGGCAGCCGGT
>JBFOLS010000287.1:0-5085 GCA_040830225.1 Leisingera sp. | reverse complement strand
GGCTTCGCCGAACACCACCAGATCCTGCAGCCCGCCGGGCATGGCGCAGAAATAGCTGGTCACCCTGTCAAAGCCGAACACCCGGCGCATCAGAGGAAATGACACAAGCGCCACGGTGGCGACAAACACCGGAATGAACACTAGGGACAGGAGCAGATCAGGCACCGCTGCTATGGCCTGAGGCGTGATAGATGATCCAGCCGCAACACCGAGGATGGTCCGGAAGGCTGTGCCGAGCACCCCCATGCCCGCCATTGAGGCGCCCCCCAGTGCAAAGGCCAGGCATAGAAACATCGGCCCGAGAAGAAAGGGCAGCGGCAGCTTCAACCAAAGAAAGAGGGCAACTCCGATCGCGGCGATACAGGCCGTGTACAGTCGGCGGCGCAGGTCCATGGGCAATCCGGATCAGGCTGAAATGAAAAAATGGAAGGCCGAAGCCTTCCACAAGTTGTGCTTAGTCTGCGTCCGCGGCCCCTTCAGCCCGCAACCGGGCGCGCCGGGCACGGTAGCTGGGCAGAACCACCAGGATGATAGCCAAAGCCAAAAGGGCAAGCGTCATCGGGCGCTCCAGAACGAACCCCAGCCCGTCGTAAAGCTGCATGGAGCGGGCAAAGTTGTCCTCCAGCATCGATCCCAGGATAAAGCCGATCAGCAAGGGCGCCAACGGGTAGTCGGCAAAGCGCAGAACCGTGGCGCAGATCCCCAGACCCACCAGGATCAGCAGTTCAGTTGCGTTATTCTGGCCGATGTAGGCCCCCATCAAAGTGAAGAACAGGATGAAGGGGATCAGGTAGTTGCGCGACACTGCCAGCACCTTGGCGATATAGGGGATCAGCGGCAGGTTCAGGATCAAGAGGATCAGGTTGCCCAGATACATCGAGATAATGACAGCCCAGAAGATCTGCGGCTCATCCACCATTAGCCGCGGCCCGGGCGAGACGTTGAGTGCAATCAAGGCGCCCAACAGGATCGCCGTGGTGCCCGATCCGGGGATCCCCAGCGTCAGCAGCGGCACAAAGGAGCCGGTGCAGGCGGCGTTGTTGGCGCTTTCGGGCGCGGCCAGGCCCTTGACCGAGCCTTTGCCGAACTGCTCCTGCTCTTCCTTGGGGGCGATGTTTCGCTCCACCGCATAGCCGAGGAACGAAGCAATGGTCGCCCCTGCCCCTGGCAGGACCCCGATCAGAAAGCCCTGGATCGATTGGCGCCCGATCACCGGGGTGATAGCCTTGGCCTCGCCCTTGGTGATGCGCAGGTCCTTGATCTCATTGCTGTCCCCGCCGGAGTTGGAGCGGGAGGGATCGAGGACCAGATACATCGCTTCAGGCAGGGCAAACATTGCCATTGCCAGGGTGATGAATCCAAACCCCGACTGCAGGTCCATGATGCCCATGGTGAACCGCGGCATGTTGAACAGTGCGCCTTCGCCCACCGTGGCCATGATCAGTCCCAGAAGCGTCATCAGGAGCGCCTTGCCGACCTGCCCGGAGCCTGCAAAGGCGGCAATCGCCGAGAGGCCCACCACCATCAGCGCAAAGTATTCGGCCGAATGGAACAGCAGTGCAACCGTGGCCAGTGCCGGAGCGAAGATCATCAGGAGGATGGCCCCGATGGTGCCGCCGGAAAACGACGCGATTGCGGCCACGGTCAGCGCCTTGCCGGCCTTGCCTTGGCGTGCCAGCGGATAACCATCGAAAGACGTCGCCACGGTGGAGGCGACACCTGGCGCGTTGATCAGGATCGACGAGGTAGAGCCGCCAAAGATCGCCCCGTAGTACACCCCCGCCAGCAGGATCAGCGCCGCAGACGGGTCGCCGATGGAAATCGCCACTGGGATCATGATGGCAATGATCGACATCGGCCCAAGCCCCGGCAGCATGCCGATGAACGTGCCGATAAGGCAGCCGCCGATGACCATCAGGAGATTTGTAAGGGAAAAGGCTGTTTCCAGCCCGGTCAGGATGCCTTCGAGCATGTCAGCCTCCGTTTGTCAGAATTGCCGGCCAGGGGCTGAGAAAGATGCCCAGCACCTCCTGCACCAAATACCAGACAACACCTGCGGCACCTGCCGCCACGGGCAGCAGGATGTGCAGCTTGCGCTCACCGAGTATCCAGGCGCCTGCAGCCAGGAAGGTCACGGTGGCAGGCAGGAAGCCGGCGGGCCTCAGCAGCAGAGCGTAACCAGTCATCAGTGCTAGCAGCAGCAGCGCTTGGCCCAGGTTGTAGTCGGTCAGACGCCGGTAGTTTATGTCCATTGGCTTGGGGTCAGCCGCCCCTTTTTCCAGCCCAAGCAGCACGTAAAGCGAAACCAGTATGGACATCACCGACAGAATCTTAGGGAAGGTGCTTGGCCATATCGGATTGCGCTTCATGAAGGGCGGCAGGCCGGCATCCATGGTGAAGAAGGCCGCATAGCCATAAGCGAGGCAGATCATCAGGATGACCAGTGCGATCCAGCGGTCGAGTGCCATGTTCAGCTCCGGAAGTATGATGTTTCAAGTGGTTCGCGGGCGCTGCCGCCCGGGCACTGCTCCGCCGAATTTTCCCGGGAGCGCGAGGGCAGAGCCCCCGCATGTCCCTTGGGTTCGGAACTCAAAGGAAGCCGAGTTCCTTCATCAGATCGCCGATCACCTTCTCCTGGCCTTCCAGGAACGCGCGGAAATCATCGCCTGAATTGTGGATGTTGACCCAGCCGTTGCGGGCGCGGACCTCTTCCCACTCCGGCGTGTCATACATCTTGGCCAGCGCCGCCTGATAGGCTGCCAGCTGGGCTTCCGGCAGGCCTGGGGCTGCAAAGAAGCCGCGCCAGTTGACGAAAGTTGTATCAAGCCCCTGCTCCTTCATTGTCGGAGCGTCCGGATAGCTGTCCACGCGTTCGTCGGAAGTTACCCCGATGATTTTCACTTCACCGGCATTGGCCAGGTCAATGGCTTCGGAAAACCCGGTGCTGAGCGCAGCAATCTCACCCGACAACAGCGCTGCCATCGCCTTGCCGCCTGCGTCATAGGGGATGTATTTGACCGCCGTCGGATCCTCGCCCGCCGCCTGCATCACCATGGCTGCAACCAAGTGGTCCATGCCGCCGGGAACCGAGCCGCCGCCAACAGCGGTTCCGCGCGGGTCCGCCTTGTAGGCGGCCAGCAGATCATCCATCGAGTTGATCGGGCTGTTCTTGCCCACCACAATGGCGGCATAGTCGCCGATGGTGCCCGCAACCAGCGTCAGGTCGCGGAAGTTCTGCGGGAAGACACCGGTCAGCGAGCGGATCACGATGGGGGTGGAGTTCACCATCAGAGTGCCATGCTGGCTGGCGGCATTCTCGATCAGATACCCGATTGCCTTGCCGCCGCCGCCGCCGGACATGTTCTCGTAAGACGCCTTGCCAACCAGCCCGGCGCCAGTCAGCGCCTCGCCGGTGCCGCGTGCGGTTCCGTCCCAGCCGCCGCCCGCACCGCCGGGGATCAGAAAGTGGATGCTGTCCAGCACCCGCTCCTCGGCACTTGCCGGCGCGCCGAACGCCATGGCTGCCGCCGCAACTGCAATTGCAGCCCGGCGTGTCAGGGTCCATTTGCTCATCTTGTCCTCCCAATTTGACAAATCGCGGTCCCGCCGCTCATGACTGAAAGGGAGCACAGCAAGCTGACATGGACCTGTCACGGGCCTGTCAGAACCGGCTTGGAAAGGACCCGGACCCATGCGCTTCCTCCTGGTCGAGGACAATGAAAGCCTGGCAAATGCCATCTTGGACCGGTTGCGGCTGGACGGGCATGTGGTGGACCACGCACCGGATGTCGGCACCGCTTCGGCGTTTTCCGACACGACTGATTATGACTTGATTTTATTGGATATTATGCTTCCGGACGGAGATGGCAGGAGTTTCCTGAAAGCCCATCGCGCGTGCCAGAAGGAAACCCCGGTCATCGTCCTGACAGCCCGCTCCGAGGTCTCCGACCGGGTCGGGATGCTGGATCTTGGAGCGGATGATTACATCACCAAGCCGTTCGATTTTTCCGAGCTCGAAGCCCGCTGCCGGGCGGTGCTGCGCCGCCGCGGGGGCGGCAGTTCCAATCTCCGGCGATTCGGGAATTTGCAGTTTGATCCAATGGCCGGAACGGTTTCTTCAGGCGGCAGAACCACAACCCTGCGCAACAAGGAACTGCGCCTGCTGGAGGTTTTTCTGAACGCGCCGGACCGGATTTTCTCCAAGTCCAAACTGGTGGACCGGCTGTTTTCCTATGACGAGGACGTCTCAGAGAACGCCATCGAAGTCTATGTCGCGCGGCTCCGCAAGCACCTGGCCGGATCCGGCGTTCAGATCACCACAGTGCGCGGTCTTGGCTACCGGCTGTCTCTGGAATGAGCGCCGGGGTCAATGTCAGCGGCTCGATCCGCCGCCGCCTGCTGCTGCAGCTTGTCGGCAGCGCGGCACTTCTGGCCGCACTGCTGTTCCTTGCGGTGCTCGGATTTGTCCGCAACGTCGCCGAGGAAAGCCATGACAGGATCCTGCTGGCCTCTGCAACTTCCATCCTGGACTCGGTCTCCGTCCAGTCGGGGGAAGTCACCGCGGACATCCCCTATGCAGCACTTTCGATGCTGGGAAATGTGAGTGACGACCGGGTTTTCTACAGAATTGTGAGCACAGGCGGAGTTCTGACCGGATATGCAGATCTGCCGGCAGGCGCGCAGTCCGTTCAGCCCGGCCAGCCGCTCTTTGAAACCGCCACGTACAAGGGTGAAACTGTCCGTGCGGTCACCCTGTCCCGCCGGTTGTCAGTGAAGGGAGTACCGGTTCCAGTAGAGGTTTCGGTTGCCCAGACCCGGTCCGGTCAAGAGGTTTTGCTTGAGCAACTATCCTGGTCGGCGCTGTACATCGGATTGGGGTTCTTTGTGCTGGCTTCCGGCCTTGCGTTCTGGTCGGCCCAGTCCAGCATTACACCGCTCCGCTCACTCACCGGGGCGATCTCCCGGCGCGGCCCCAAGGATCTTCGTCCGGTGACCCGCCCGGTCCCGTCCGAAATGTCGCCGCTGGTGTCATCGCTCAACAGTTTCATCAGCCGGTTGCAAACCTCGCTTTCCCGGTCCGAGGAT
>JBFOLS010000286.1:0-8221 GCA_040830225.1 Leisingera sp. | reverse complement strand
GAAGAACTGCTGTTTCACCAGCCCGAAACCGGCAAAGCAGGCCACGGTGACGCCGATCAGCGCGGCGACAACCAGCCAGCGCAGTTTCAGCGAGGCCCGCAGGATGGCGCCATAGATGCGGAACAGGATGCCGCTGTAGGCGTCCTTGGCACCTTCTTTGCCTTGCTTGAAGAAGTAATGGCCGAGAAGCGGTGTTGCGGTCAGCGCCAGCAGCCAGCTGAGCAGCAGCGAGATGGCGATGACGGCAAACAGCGAGAACAAAAACTCGCCCGAGGAATCCGGGCTGAGGCCGATGCCGGCAAAGGCCATGATGCCGATGACGGTGGCGCCCAGCAGCGGGACCTGGGTTTTCGAGGCCGCATCATGCGCCGCCTCGCGCGAGGTCTTGCCGCGCAGCATGGCGATTTGCATGCCCTCGGCAACCACGATGGCGTTGTCCACCAGCATGCCCATGGCGATGATCAGCGCGCCCAGCGAAATCCGCTCCATTTCGATTGAGAACATGTTCATGAAGAACAGGGTGCCCACAACAGTCAGCAGCAGTGTGGTGCCCACAACAACAGCGGCGCGCCACCCCATGAACAGCGCCAGCACCACCACCACGATGGAGACCGACATGGCGAGGTTCACCAGGAAGTCGTTGGAGGCCTGCTCGACCACCACATGCTGCTGGTAGATCGGCTTCAAGTCGACGCCGTAAGGGATCTGGCTGTCCAGCGCGGCCAGCTTGGCGTCGACGTTCTTGCCCACCTCAACGATGTTTTCGGTGGCAAGGCCCGCGATGCCGAGGGTGAAGGCCTCGACCCCGTCAAAGCGGATGATCAGGTCCGGGTTGTCGATGCGGCCGCGGTGGACGTCGGCCATGTCGATCACATTGACCACCTCTCCCTGCGAGCCGATGGCGAGGCCCTGGATCTCGCTGACCGAGTCCGAACCTTCGGGCGCATTCAGCCGGGTCTCTGACGGCCCGGCATCAAGGCTGCCTGCGGAGCGGACCGAGTTGGCGGTGGCGAGAGCGTTGTTGATCGCGTCGATCGGGATGTTCTGATTGACCGCAACTGCCATCTTGGGTTCGACAAAAACCGCTTCCTGCGGCAGGCCCGCGATTTCCACATCGGCGACCCCGTCCACCGTCAGCAGCTCGCGCCGCAGGAAAGTGGCGAGCTCGTGCTTTTCGGCGTCGGTGTAGCCTTCGGCGGTGACCGCGTAGAACAGGCCGAACACGTCGCCGAAGCCGTCATTTACCATCGGCTGGCTGACGCCCTCGGGAAGTCCGGCGGCAGCGTCGCGGATTTCGGCGCGCAGCTTGGTCCAGATGGCGGGCAGCTCGGTGCCGTCGTAGATGTCCTGCATCTCCACTTCGATCAGCGAGAAGCCGGGCTGGTTGACCGAGGTGATGAGCTTGACCTCGCCCATCTTCTGGATCGCCGATTCCAGCGGTTCGGATACTTCGCGTGCAACCTGTTCGCTGGTGGCGCCAGGGTATTGGGTTGCGATGACGGCGGATTTGATGGTGAAGGCCGGATCTTCGAGGCGGCCGAGGTTCAGGAAGCCCCAGATGCCGCCGAGCAAGGCGGCAAGCATGATGATCCAGGTGTAGAGCGGCCGGTTGATCGACCCGCGTGCAATGTCCATCTGCCTGCCCTCAGTTGCCGAAACCGGTGAAACGGCTGACCTGCTGGCCGTCTTTCAATGCGCCGCCGCCGGTCAGAACGATCTCTTCGCCGCCCGCCAGGCCGTCCGCGATGCGGAAATCGCCGTTCTGGGTGGCTTCTACCTGGACCGGGGTCCAGGTGACGGTGCCTGCTTCGGCGCCTGCGGGGGCAAAGACCATCACGCCGGTGCTGCCATCGGTTGCGGCAACCAAAGCGGTGCCGGGCACCCGGATGGCATTGTCGCCGGTATCCACCCGCACATTCACCGTGGCGGAGGCGCCGGGCAGGATCTGGCGGTCATCGGGCGGGGTCAGGCGGAAGGTGACGCGGTAGGTCTGGCCGACGCTGCTGGCCTCGGCGTCAAACTCAAGGATTTCCAGCGGGTAGTCGGTGTCCTGGCCGGGGAAGTTGGCGACGATGGTCAGCACGTCGCTTTCATCGGCCTGCTGGAACAGCACTTCGGGCACATCGACCTTGATGTGCAGCTCAGACATGTCGTGCAGCCGCACAACCGGGGTGCCGGCGCTGATGGTGGTGAACTGCTCGACCTCGCGGCTGGAGACCAGTGCATCGAAGGGGGCGTCCAGCGTGGCGTGCTCCAGCGCGTATTCCGCGTCGCGCAGGGCGACGCGGGCAAGGCCTGCTTCGGTCTCGGCATCGTCGATGGAGACCTGGCTGACAGTTCCGGTCAGCTTTTCCAGCCGGGCCACGGTGCGGTCGGCCTGCTCCTTGCGCAGACGGGCCTGTTCCAGCTGCAGTTCGAACGGCTCCAGGTCCAGTTCGGCAATCAGCCCGCCCTGATCGACTTCGCTGCCCTCGGTGACAGGAACTTCAAGGATCTGTCCGCCAACCTGAAACGCCAGGTCAACGGTCTGCTTGGCGGCCACTTGGCCGAAAAACTGGCGTTCCAGCAGCAGGGAGTCCGAGGAGGTCTGTAGCAGCTTGACCGGTTTCAGCGGAGCTTCGGCCAGGGCTGCCGCCGAAAGGGCGGACAGGCCGCCTGCAATGGCAAGGGTTTTGCACCAACGCATCATAGTCACTCCTTCCGGGCGATCTGTCCGCCTGCCCGCATCGTTAATCCGTTCATCCCGCCGCCGGTTCCGGGCATCAGTCAGGACCGCAGGGCGCCTTCGCACAAATCATCGAAGGGCTGCCTGCAGGTTCGGCCCGCAGATTCGGGAATTTGACGCGTATAAGCCGCAAAGGCCCGCTTTCCTGTGAACAAGATCACAATGCTTTGAATTTCAACGCAAGTGTCAAGTCCGGGCCACGGATTGGCCTTTGACCCCCCGACCTGCGCAGCCTTAGCTTTGGTACAGCAAAAGTACAGGGAGGCTTGCTGCCTGCGCTGATACCGCCGTCTGCAAAGCGGTTGCAGATAGGGCAAGGCGGCGGAGCCGCTGCCGGATACCTCCACCGTATTGCGGGCGCTGCTGGTAACGGAAATGCTCTGGTCCACAGGTGCCTCACTGTTGAGGGCCAGGTTATGCGCATTCCAGAACATATCAACGGCGGCGTTGACCCAGGGCGCGGCCTGTTACAGAAACACCGACACTTTGCATCACAGTCCTCCAGCGGGTTCTACCGCTGCTGCGGCGAGGGGCGGACCCGAGGCGCCCAGCCCGCGCCGGTGATTGGATCAATCTGAGGCGTAAAGAGTCTCCCAACAGTATTTGGTTCCGGGGTCGGATGCTCCGGGCCAGAGTGATAGCCATAAAGAAAGAAAATTGAGGAAAGCTGGCGCGTTCTGTCTGCCCCTGCGGTGCAACAACGAGGGCGAGGCGCAGCCCGGTGATGGATTGCGGGGTGGGTGCGGATTGCCATAATGTCCAGCGGAATCCCCGGCGCCGGCGGGGTCCTGCCGCAGCGCAGGAATTGACCAAAGCATTTCAGACCCGCCTTGGAGTAAAAAGATGAACCAGAAAACCGTTCTTGTAACCGGGTCCTCCGGTTTTATCGGCTTCCATTTGTGCCGCCGCCTGCTGGCCGACGGTTTTCGCGTCGTTGGTATCGACAACCTGTCTGACTATTACAGCGTGCAGCTCAAGAAGGACCGGCAGGCGATGCTGGAGGAGCATCCGGGTTTCACCGTCATCAACGAAAGCATTGAAACCCCGGGCGTGATCATGGGGATCTTCGAACAGCACAAGCCGGATTATGTGGTCCACCTCGCGGCGCAGGCCGGGGTGCGCTATTCCATCGACAACCCGCGCTCTTACCTGGAGAGCAACATCATCGGCACATTTGAAATCCTGGAGGCTGCACGCGCCCATCCGCCTCGTCATATGCTGCTGGCCTCGACCTCTTCGGCCTTCGGCGCCAATACCGAGATGCCCTATAAGGAGACCCAGAAGGCAGATCACCAGATGTCCTTCTATGCGGCAACCAAGAAATCGACCGAGAGCATGGCGCATTCTTATGCGCATCTGTTCGATCTGCCGGTCACTATGTTCCGCTTCTTCACCGTTTACGGGCCCTGGGGGCGGCCGGACATGGCGCTGTTCAAATTCACTAAGGCGATCCTCGAAGGCAAGCCGATCGACGTCTACAATTACGGCGATATGAAGCGCGACTTTACCTATGTCACCGATCTGGTTGAGGCGATCCGGCTGCTGCTGGAGGTTGTGCCGGAGCGGCCTGCAGACGGTGTTGTGCCCGAGGGCGACAGCCTGTCGCCGGTGGCGCCGCACCGGGTGGTCAACATCGGCAATTCGGACTGCGTGCAGTTGACCGCTTTTATCGAGGCGATCGAGGCGGCGACCGGCTTGAAGGCGGAGCAGAATTTGATGCCGATCCAGGCCGGTGATGTGCCCGCCACCTGGGCTGATGCGGCGCTGCTGAAGTCGCTGACCGGCTATACTCCCAAGACTGCGGTGCCTGAAGGCGTGGAACGTTTTGTCGAGTGGTACCGGGAGTATTTCCAGGCGGCGCCCGCGGCAGAACAAGCCAGTTAAGCACCGGCCTGCCGCCTGCCTGAGCCAGGCACCGGTAGCGGGCCAAAGAATTTGCGCGCCGCTTCGAACGAGGGCGGCGCCGGGAAACCCGCGGCCCCGTTCCCTAAGAGGGCGGGAGCATCGCGGGTTTGTTTTTTCTTAAACTTCAAAAGCGTGAATGAACCCGGGCGCCGGCCCGGGCGTAATGCTGTCTGCCCGTCTGAAAAGACCCTGAAGACGGCGCTTAGAAAAGGTAAATCAAAATTTTCTCACTTGCGGGGCAAAGTGTTGATAATGTGCGTAATTTCGCCACATATGCAGCCCGGTTATCCCGCAAGGTTTGTCTAACAAGTCTCCAGCGCCTGTCATCAGCTTTGGAGATTTGATCATGCCGGCACTGAAACTTGCACCGATGGCTTCGTCTTTGGCCGGGCTGGCCGGGACTGCGGCCTGCAAGGTCGCGGCCCTTGGCAAAACGGCGGCGGCCTGTTTGGTTCTGGCAGCCTTACAGCCCTCTGAGGCAGTTGCGCAGCAGACCTATGTGGTGGGGAGCGACCGCGGCGGCTATCTGCATGACCGGCTGATCGAGATCGGCAACCTGCAGCGCAACAACGTCCGGGTGGAGATCCGCGGCCGGGTTTGTTTCTCCACTTGCACCATGTTCCTGGGGTTGCCGGGCACTTGCGTCGATCCTAACACCACTTTCGGCTTTCATGGCCCCTCGCGCAGCGGCCGCCGTCTGGCGCAGGCGGACTTTGACTATTTCAGCCGGGTGATGGCGGATTACTACCCCGAACCGCTGAAAGTCTGGTTCATGGAGAAGGGGCGCAACCGGATCTCCGGAGTCTACAAGATCAAGGGCAGCGAGATTATCCGCATGGGAGTGCCTGCCTGCCGCTCGGCCTAAGCCGACGCGCTTGCCGCCTGTTGGCAACTTCCAGTGCAGCACTGGCTAAGCGGCGGCGGCTGGTTGCCGAGAGTTACGTCCGGAGCGGGCTTTTGGGAATGGCGGCCGTTCAGATCACAGCGCGCCTTCCTCAAGCCCGGCCCGGATAGCGGTTTCAACCAGATCAAAGCTGGCTTCGCCACTGATATCTTCGAAATAGAGCGTGCCCGGCCAGGGTGGCATGTGGCCTGCATAGCCGCCTGCCCGGATCGCATGGGCCACGCGGCGGACCTCGCGCACCTTTTCCCGGGTGCGGCGGTCGAGGTCGGCCTTGGCAGCCTCCAGATCGGCGATCCCGTTGCGGTCCACTTCGGATGAGCCGACACCGGCAAAGAACGGCACCCCCTGTTTGATTGCTTCGGCGGCGTAGAAATCAACCGGTACCTGGTCGTCATGCAGGCGGATCACGTAGTCCTGGCAGATCTTGTGTTTCTCTGCCGTCAGCGCCGCCAGATCCACCTTGGATGCTGCAGCCCGGCGTTCCTTGCGGGCGCTTCGGCGGTCCTTTTTCGCCACCTTGGCCACATAGTCGCCGCGGTAGTTCGCGTCATAGACCCGGTGGCCCCAAGGGTTTTCCTCCTTGAGGCGGCGAATGGCTCGGATCGAGAAATTCTTGCAGTTTTCCGGCCCGATGAAAAAGGGCGAGCCGGAGGCATCGGACAACTCTACCCAGCCGTTCGGGTGGCGGGTCATGTGATGGTCGATCCAGGGTTTGTGCACGGTGTCGACGATGTGGTCGAGCAGCTGGTTGGCAAATTCGGGGTCGTTGATCAGCTCGCCCAGCAGTGGCTCCTGACCGTAGATGTCCGCTGCCATGTTGTAGGGCGCGGAGATCTGCAGGATCGGTTCCATGCCGGTGATGCGGGCGTAGGAATCCACCAGATCGCGGATGTGGCCGGCAACGCCGCTGTCGAAATCCGGTGTGCTGAGCAGATGCCAGTTGGCCCGGTTCAGCATCGGCCGGTCCGGATCGGCGCCCGGCGGAAACTTGTCGGGGTACATGGTTTCCTGCCCCAGCGCCTCGGCCGCCAGCGCGTAGACTGCCCAGCTGATATACATCTTGTTCATGCCCAAAAGCAGCCGGGTCATCATCGTGGTGCGCACATAGCGGTCGGCATCGCCGCGGTAGACCTCCATGGAATCGTACCCGTAGAGATCATGCAGCAGGCTGAGCGTTGTCATGTTGACCGACCCGCCAAGGTTCACACGGTCGGTGGGCGGCGGGGCCCGGAACGCCGTGTCAAACTCGCCGGCAATCGCGGCGTCCATGACTTCGCGCAGCTGCTCGCGGGCTTCGCTGTCGCCGCGCTGCCAGGCTGCCAGCAGGCGCAAACCGTTCGGAAAAGTGAGTTCTTCGATCATGCAGTCACCGGATCAGGAGGGGTCAACAACTCTATGAGCCTGCAGGTTAGAGGCCGGAATTTGCCCCGGACAGCTTGAAAAATCCTATGCAGCCTATAGCCTGATGTTATGAGTAAAGAGCGCAGCCTGCAGCCGGTGATGAACGCAATTCTGGTGTTTGAAAGCGCCGCTCGCTTGGGAAGCTTCTCTCGGGCGGCGCGTGCTTTGGGGACTTCCCAGCCCTCGGTCAGCCGCCATATTGCCAATCTCGAAGACCAGCTCGGCTGCCGCCTGTTTGATCGTAAGAACAACCGGATTGCGTTGACGCCCCCCGGGCAATTGCTGTTTGCAGCGGCGCGTGACGGTACTGATGCGATTTTCGGCGCCATCTCCGAATGCCGGCGCCGCGAGGCTGCCAAAGTAGTGACCATCGGCTGCACCCACGGGTTCTCCCACCTGTGGATCATGCCCCGGTTCTCGCGTTTGCAGGCGCTGTTCCCGGATCGGGAAATCAGGATTGTCACGTCTGGGCAAAACAGTGCGTTCGACCCCGAAGAGATCGATTTCTCAGTCCGGTATTGCCGGGAGGGCTCGGATGCGCCCGGCACCACATTGTTTGAAGAGGAAGTGGTGCCGGTTGCTGCGCCGGGCCTGCTGCCGGATTGGCAGGCAGCCAGCCCCGGAGAGCGGGCAGGCTGGCTGCTGCAGCAGCCGTTGCTGCATCTGGACGACGGAGAGGAGGGCTGGGTGACGTGGCGCGACTGGTTTGCCGGTCACGGAGTGGATTACAGCCCGGCTGCGGGCACTTACTTTTTCCGCAATTACGCATTTTCCCTGCAGGCTGCTGCCGAAGGCAAGGGAGTCGCGCTGGCCTGGCGCCAACTGCTGGGACCTTATCAGGAAAGTGGATGGCTTTCTGTGCTTGGGCCGGCACCTATGCGCACCAAGGGCTGCTACCGTCTGATCCACCTGCCGAAGTGGGCGGAGCATGAGGCCGGGCGCCGTCTGATCGCGTGGTTCCGGGCGGAAACCGGAGTGGAGGCGGGCGGCTGAAGCCGATTGTCTTCTGCCGGTTGGAGGGTCCGTTGCAAGGGTGAGGGCAGAGTTTGGGCAGGAGCTTTCAAGGCCATGAGAAATTACACGATACTCTATTTTCCAGCGGACTTGGTCGGCTGGTTTTCCGCATCTGCTGAATATTTTCAGAGTTGACAATTTATCTTGCGCCGTTATTTGTCAAATGTGACAATAAACGGAGCCGCCATGCCTCGCCCCAGTATGAAAGACCAGCGGTCCGGGGAAATCCTGGACGCCTATCTGACCTGCGTCGCCCGTTTCGGGCTGGAAGG
>JBFOLS010000285.1:0-8576 GCA_040830225.1 Leisingera sp. | reverse complement strand
GTGATGTTGTTCCGGGTCGGCGATTTCACGGCGATGATTGCCATCGTGCTTTACGCGCTGGCACCGGCCGTCCGATACGCGGCGCATGGCGTGCGAAACGTCAGCAGCGAGCTGATCGAGGCGGGCTTGGTTTCGGGATGCACACGCTGGCAGCTGTTGCGCCTGGTGCGCCTGCCGATGGCTCTGCCGGAGATCCTTCTGGGTATCAACCAGACCATTATGCTGGCGCTGTCGATGCTGGTGATCACGGCGTTGGTCGGTACCCGGGACCTTGGCCAAGAGGTCTATATTGCGCTGACCAAGGCCGACACCGGCCGCGGTCTGGCAGCAGGACTTGCCATCGCCTTCATCGCAATCATTGCCGACCGGCTGGTCAATGCCGGTGCCCGCGGCGCCCGTATCCGCTTTGGCTTGGAGAACTGACATGAACCAACCCGACCTGATGGACAGAATCCGCGCCCTGCCGGTCTGGCACGGAGAGATCTCCGCAGAGCCGTTGACCGGCGGCATCACCAACGTCAATTACCTGGTCACGGATCAGCGTGGCAAATACGTGGTGCGTGCAGGCGATGATATCCCGCTGCATCAAGTGATGCGCTTCAACGAGCTCGCCGCGGCCAAGGCTGCCCACGCTGCCGGGCTGTCCCCCGCAGTTGTCCACAGTTCCGGTGACCTGACTGTGTTGGAATACATCGAGAGCCGCACCTTGAGCGAAGAGGACGTGCGCCGCCCCGATATGCTTCCGCAGGTGCTAGAGCTGGTGAAATCCTGCCACCGCGAGGTGCCTAGGCATTTGCGCGGACCGTCGCTGGTGTTCTGGGTTTTCCATGTGATCCGTGACTATGCTGCAACCCTGGCCGAACTGGGCAGCAGCCACCTGTCTCTGATCCCGGAGTTGGTCGGAACCGGCAACAAGCTGGAAAAGGAGGCTGGTCCCTATGATATGGTCTTTGGCCACAACGATCTGCTGTGCGGCAACTTCCTGGATGACGGCAAACGGCTCTGGCTGATCGATTTCGACTATGCCGGCTTCAACTCGCCGCTGTTTGATCTGGGCGGGCTGGCATCGAACAACGGGCTGAGCACGGGGCAGGAAGACTGGATGCTTGAAGCCTATTTCGAAGCGCCTGTCACAGACGGCCTGCTCCACCGCTACAGAGCTATGAAATGCGCTTCCCTCCTGCGGGAAACCATGTGGAGCATGGTCTCCGAAGTCACCTCGGACATCGACTTTGACTATGCGGCCTACACGGCTGGAAACCTCGCGCGGTTCCGCGCGGCTCTCAACGACTTTGAAAACACCTGAGGACTGACATGACCGAACTTCCTTCCACTGCAAAGGCAGTCATCATCGGCGGCGGCATCATCGGCTGCTCCACGGCCTATCACCTGGCTAAGATGGGCTGGACAGACACGGTTCTGCTGGAGCGCAAAAAGCTGACCTCAGGCACCACCTTCCATGCAGCGGGCTTGGTCGGGCAACTGCGCTCCAATGCCAATATCACTCAGCTTCTTGGCTATTCGGTAGATCTTTACAAGAAGCTGGAAGAGGAAACCGGCCTGGGTACCGGCTGGAAAATGAACGGCGGCCTTCGGCTGGCCTGCAACGAAGAACGCTGGACCGAAGTGAAACGCCAGGCCACAACCGCGCATTCCTTTGGTCTCGACATGCAGCTGCTGACTCCCAAGGAGGCGCAGGATCTCTGGCCGCTGATGGACATCAGCGACGTGATCGGCGCGGCATACCTGCCGACTGACGGCCAGGCCAACCCGTCGGACATCACTCAGGCGCTGGCCAAGGGCGCACGGATGGCCGGGGCGAAAATCTTTGAAGACACCAAGGTCACGGACCTGGAAATCGACAATGGCAAGATCCGCGCGGTGGTCACCGAACATGGCCGGATCGAATGCGAAAAGGTCATCGTTTGCGCGGGTCAATGGACGCGGGACTTTGCCGCCCGCTTCGGGGTGAACGTGCCGCTGGTGCCGATGGAGCACCAGTATATGGTTACTGAAGCCTTTGGGGTGCCCGGGAACCTGCCCACGCTGCGCGATCCGGACCGGCTGACCTACTACAAGGAAGAAGTTGGCGGCTTGGTCATGGGCGGCTACGAGCCGAACCCGATTCCCTGGGCGGTGAACGGCATCCCAAAGGGCTTCCACTACACCCTGCTCGATAGCAATTTCGACCATTTCGAACAGATCATGGAGCTGGCGCTTGGCCGGGTGCCCGCTTTGGAAAACGCAGGCATCAAGACGCTGACAAACGGTCCCGAGAGCTTCACGCCGGATGGCAATTTCATTGTCGGCGAGGCGCCGGAGCTGAAGAACTTCTTTGTCGGCGCCGGTTTTAACGCCTTTGGCATCGCCTCCGGCGGCGGTGCCGGCATGGTGCTGGCCGAATGGGCTGCCAAGGGCGAACCGCCCTTTGATATGTGGTCCGCAGACATCCGCCGCTTCGGGCGCCCTCATTTCGATACCGACTGGGTCCGCACCCGCACCGTAGAGGCCTATGGCAAACATTACACAATGGCTTGGCCGCATGAGGAACACGACTCGGGCCGACCCTGCCGCAAGTCACCGCTATATGACACGCTTAAGGAGCAGGGGGCCTGTTTCGGCGAAAAACTGGGCTGGGAACGCCCGAACTGGTTTGCGGATGCCGCGCAAGGCGAAACCGCTAAGGACGAATACAGCTTCGGCCGCCAGAACTGGTTCGCTGCCGTGGGCCGTGAGCATAAGGCCGCGCGCGAAGCAGCGGTGCTGTTCGACCAGACGTCATTCGCCAAATTCGCTCTGAAAGGACCCGACGCGCTGGCGGCAATGACCTGGATCTGCGCCAATGACGTGGACAAACCCGTTGGTGCGCTCGTTTACACACAGATGCTGAATGACAAAGGCGGGATCGAATGCGATCTGACCGTGGGCCGCGTCGCGCACGATGAATTCTACATCGTAACCGGCACCGGCTATGCCACTCATGATTTTGAATGGATCAGCCGCAATATCCCCGCAGGCATGAACTGCCAGTTGTTCGACATCACCTCTTCCAATGCAGTGCTGTCGCTGATGGGCCCCAAGGCGCGGGACATCCTCTCTGAGGTTACGCGGGACGACGTCTCGAACGAAGGTTTCAAATTCGGCACAATCCGCACCATCGGTATTGCCGGCTGTCCTGTGCAGGCTTTGCGGGTAACCTACGTCGGTGAGCTTGGCTGGGAATTACACCTGCCTGTTGAATACGCGCAGACCGTTTATGCTGCCCTGATGGATGCAGGCAGGCCGCACGGGCTGGTCAACGCAGGCTACCGCGCGATTGAGAGCTTGCGCCTGGAAAAGGGCTACCGCGCCTGGGGATCCGATATCGGCGCCGACCACACCCCGTTTGAGGCAGGGCTTCGCTGGGCCGTAAAGCTGCGCAAGGACGCAGACTTTAAAGGCCGTGCAGCAGCCGAAGCGCAAAAGGCCGGAGGCGTGAAGAAGATGCTGGCCTGCTTCGTGGTGGATCCGGAAGTGGTCCTGTTGGGCCGCGAAACCATCTACCGTAACGGCGAGCGCGTTGGCTGGCTCACATCCGGCGGCTATGGGCACACTGTCGGGAAATCCATTGGCTATGGCTATGTGCGCAACACCAACGGCGTCGACGCAGACTATGTGCTGGGCGGGGATTATGAACTTGAGGTGGCCACAGAGCGGGTAAAAGCCTCGGTGCAGCTCGATCCGCTCTATGATCCGTCCATGAGCCGGGTGAATGCCTGAACCAATCCTTCGCCACGGCTCGAACGCGGGAAGAGCGCCTTCCATGCATGGGGGGGAACCGCCGAAACCTGGCAGGGCCGTCATCGGCCTTGCATGCCAAACCGGCCGGATCCGCTTTCACTGCGGTGTCTTTGGGCGAGGCAAGGTCTGAAAACACTTCAGCTCTCTGCTGAGCCCCCGGCCCATGCTGATCTGCCTTTGCGCCGGTATCGCCCGCGCAAAGGTTGCCGTCAGCACCTGACCAATTTTGAGAGATATGCCCATGACACAGACCCCGCCAACATCTGAACAGCTTTCCGTGAGCACGGTTCTTGGTGACTGCGTGGCATGGGCTGAAATGTCTGCAGCAACCGCGCTCAGGTTTTTCCGCCAGGGGAATGCAGTTGAATTCAAAGAAGATTTGAGCCCTGTCACTCTCGCCGACCGATCCGTCGAACAGGAGCTGAAAGCCGCCATAGCAGCAAAATACCCTGGCCATGGATTTTTCGGCGAGGAGACTGGCATCGAGGGCGATGGCAATGGCAGCCTCTGGGTGATCGACCCAATTGACGGAACCCGGTCCTTCATTTCCGGCCACCCGCTGTTTGGCACATTGATGGCGTACCTCAGCAAAGGCCAGCTGCAAGCCGGGGTGATTAGTATGCCCAGACTGAACGAAATCTATTGTGGCGGCCGGGGAGTGCCGGCCACCTGCAATGGCACTCCTATTCGCGTATCCGGCCAGTGCAATTTGGAAGAGGCGGTAGTCTACATCAACGAAGGGGAGAAACTGCTGGCGGATCACCCAGCCATAGTGGCCCGGCTGTTGCATACAGGGCAAACCCGGCGATTCGGATATGACTGTTATCCCCATGCCTTGCTGGCGGCCGGCCACGTCGACGCTGTGATCGACTATGATCTGAAGCCGTATGACTTTCTGGCGGTTTCAGCGGTAGTAGAGGCCGCCGGGGGCGTTGTTACTGATTGGAGCGGCAATGCTCTAACGCTGGAGTCTGAGGGGGCAATAGTATCTGCTGCAACCCCTGAGGTTCACGCGGCTCTTCTACCGCTGTTGAGCAGTTGACTCCAATTTGCCCGGCAGGACGAGTTTTAGTGCCCTGAACCTGCCCGGCTGAACTGGTCAAAAGCTGTGTTTTGGAAACGGAGGACCGGGAACGGCGAGCAAGTGGCCGAAGCCAGCCGAGCTAGTCTTGATACAGCAGGTTGAGGGTTTGATGAGGCAAGCCTGGCATCAGCGCTGTCGCGGCTATTGCAGTTGAAGCTGCTTGAGCATCTCCTCGCGCATCCGGAATTTCTGCGGTTTTCCTGTGACGGTCATCGGCAGTTCTTCCACGATCCTCACGTAGTGAGGGATTTTGAAATGCGCGATTTGGCCACGGCAATAGCCATAGATCTCGTCGCTGCTTAAGCTGGTGTTCGCCGCAGGGACAACCCATGCGCAGACCTGCTCGCCGAACTTCTGGTCGGGTACGCCAAAGACCTGGGCATCTGCGATTGAGGGGTGGCGGATCAGAAACTCTTCGACCTCGCGCGGGTAGATGTTTTCACCGCCGCGGATAATCATGTCCTTCAGCCGCCCGGTAATGCTGCAAAATCCGTCTTGGTCAATCGTGGCAAGGTCGCCGGTCCGCATCCAGCCGTCTATGGTGGCGGCATCCGTGGAGGCGGGGTCGTCCCAATAGCCTTGCATGACTGAGTAGCCGCGCACCAGCAACTCGCCCCTTTCCCCAGCGGGCACGGTACGTCCTTCTGTATCCACCACTTTTACCTCCAGATGCGGATGCACACGGCCGACGGTGGTGCAGCGTTTCTCAGCAGGGTCAGTGGTAAAGCTTTGAAAAGAAACCGGTGCGGTCTCCGTCATGCCATAGCAGATCGTGACCTCGTGCATATGCATGTCGCGGTTGACCTGCCGCATGATCTCGATCGGGCAGGGGGCTCCGGCCATGATGCCGGTGCGCAAAGAGGATATATCGCGCGGGGTCTGGTCCAGTTCCTGCAGCAGGGCAACAAACATCGTAGGCACCCCGTAAAGTGCGGTAGCGCGTTCAGCGGCGGCGGCATCCAGCACCGCGGCAGGCTCAAAGGCCTCACTGGGGAAAATCATCGCAGCTCCCTTGGAGACCGCCCCCAGCACTCCCATCACCATTCCGAAGCAATGGTACAAAGGTACTGGGATCAGCAGCCGGTCGGCTTCAGTCAGCTTGATACGGCTGGTGACGAAGCGGGCGTTGTTGACGATGTTTAAATGAGTGAGCGTCGCGCCCTTGGGCAGTCCAGTGGTGCCGGAGGTGAACTGGATGTTGATCGCCTCTTCCGGCAAAAGTTCCGCGCTGATTGCGTCCAGAGCCGTTGCATCCGCTCCTGCTCCCATTTCTTGCAGAGTGTCAAAGGACAAAACGCCGGGGCCGGGGTCCGCCGTCATCACAACTGCATGGCGCAGGGCGGGCAGCCGCGCTGCTGCCAGTTGGCCGGGGGCGGCGTCAGCCAGCTCAGGCGCCAGCTCGCGGATCATGCCCAGGTAGTTGGAACTCTTGAAGCTTTCCGCCGCTATCAGCACTTTGCAGCCGGTTTTGTTGAGCGCATATTCCAGCTCTGCCAGCCTGTAGGCAGGGTTGATCGTGACCAGAATGGCGCCGATCCGGGCGGTAGCGAACTGTGTCAGCACCCATTCGCAACGGTTAGGGGACCATATGCCAACCCGGTCGCCCTTTGTGACCCCTAGCTCCAGAAGCCCCGCAGCCAGCTCATCCGCCTTTCGCGCAAGGTCCGCATAGGTCATCCGGATGCCGACTCCAGCAAAGACCAGAGCCTCGCGGCGGCCATGGTGCTTCACCGCCTGCCGGAGCAGGGCCGGAATGGTGATATGCTGCAGCGGCGGCTCGCTTGGCCCGCGCGCATGCGAGAGGCCGTCGATGGGGGCGGTGAGGTCGGTTTGCGGGTCAGTCATGGTCCGTCTCTGCTGGTAGTGTCAACCGGGCCGCCGCGGCGGCAGCCCGGCCGGATTACGGGGTGCAGTGTCAGCCGCGGGCGACGTTGATCACCTGCATCTGGGTGTATTCCGCCAGCCCCTCGACTGATTGCTCGACGCCCAGGCCAGAGCCCTTGAAACCGGCCATAGGGATATGCGGGCCGATGTTCAGCTGCTGGTTCACCCAGATAGTGCCGGATTCGATGCGCCCGGCTATTTCGGTCGCCTTGGCGGTGTCAGCCGAATGCACCGAACCGCCCAGCCCGTAGTCGGAGGCATTGGCGCGGGCCACCACATCGTCGATGCTGTCAAAGCGGATCACCGGCAGGACCGGACCGAACTGCTCTTCGTCCACGATCTTCTGGCCGTCGGCGACATCGCGCACGATGGTGGGGGGCACGAAATAGCCCGGGCCGTCCTTGGCGTTGCCCCCTGCAATGATCCGGCCGCAGTTGCGGGCGTCCTCCAGGAAGCCCTTGATCTTCTCGAACTGCGCCTTGTTCTGGATTGGCCCGATGGTTGTTCCCTGCTTCATGCCGTCATCGACTACCGCCTGCTCGGCGAGGGAGGCCAGCTCGGCGCAGAAGTCCTCGTAGATGTCGCTGTGCACATAGGCGCGCTTCACCGCCAGGCAGACTTGGCCTGCATTTAGGAACGCCCCGCCATAGACCTTCTCCGCGGCCGCCTTCACGTCCACATCCGGGAGCACGATGGCCGGGTCATTGCCGCCCATCTCCAGCGTCACCCGCTTCATGGTGTCAGCAGCGCTAGCCATGATCCGCTTGCCAGTCTCCGACGACCCGGTAAAGCCGATCTTGGCCACATCCGGATGCGCGGTCAGCTTGGGGCCGAGGTCATTGGCATCGGTGATGATGTTCACAAGGCCCGGCGGGAAGATCCGGGCGCAGATCTCGCCCAGTTTTAGAGCCGCAACCGGGGTTGTCGGCGCAGGCTTCAGCACGATGGCATTGCCTGCCATCAGCGCGGGGCCGATCTTCCAGCAGCACAACAGCAGCGGAAAGTTCCAGGCAATTATGCCCGCCACTACGCCCAGCGGTTTGTGCCGGGTCTCAATGCGGAATTCGGCGTCATCCTGGATGACACGGTCTGGCAGCTCCAGCGTTGCGGTATGGGCCAGATAGCCCTGCGACCAGGCGACCTCTCCCTGCGCCTCGGGCAGCGGCTTGCCCTGCTCCAGGGTGATCAGCCGCGCCAGCTCATCCGCCTCCTCGCCTATGGCGGCGGCCAGAGCCTCAATCTTGGCGCGCCGCTCTGCCATCGGGGTCCCCGTCCACACCTTCTGTGCAGCCTTGGCAGCGGCAACCGCCTGGTCCATCTGCGCCTCGGAGGCATGCGGCACGCGGGCGAAAACCTCCTCTGTTGCCGGGTTGATCACCTCAATCATACGTTCCGCCGAAACCTTTTCGCCGTTGATCAGCATGCGGTAGTCCATTGCTGTTCTCCCTGTTTATCCGTCAGCCGGGTTTGATTGAGAAAGACAAGCACGGGCCGTCAGCGGGGTCTTGGGCCGCGGTGCCAAAGAGTTTGCGTCCTGCGCCAAAGATTTGCTGAGATGGCAGGTGCTCAGGAAGCCGCGCGGCGAAAAACCGTACTGCTGGCGGAAGACGCGGTTGAAATGGGAAATGTCACCGAACCCCGCGCCGTAGGCGATTTGGGCGATCGCCACGCGGTGGCCCAGCCGTGCCGCATGGCGCAGCTTGCCCGCAACCGCGGCCAGTCTTGTGCGGGTCAGGCAATTGGTGAAGGTGGTTCCATTCTCCTGAAACTCGCGCTGCAGCTGGCGCCGCGACAGCCCGGTGCTGGCGGCAAGTGCATCTACAGTCAG
>JBFOLS010000284.1:0-9334 GCA_040830225.1 Leisingera sp. | reverse complement strand
GGGCGGCTGCCATCGGGCGGGCACCGGCAATATCTCGATCTACGCGGGCTGCGAGCGCGCCACTTTTGAACGCATCCTGCCGATCCTGACCACCATGGGCCGCCGCATCCTGCATGTGGGCGAGATCGGCAATTCCTCGGTTCTGAAGGTGATGACCAATTACCTGGCCAACATGAACCTGCTGGCAGTCATGGAGGCGCTGACGGTGATGAAGGCCTGCGGCATGGACCTGGGCATGACGTTTGAGGCGATCTCGATGTCCTCGGGCACCTCCTTTGCGCATGAGACTGAAAGCCAGCTGATCCTGTCCGGCTCGCGGGATGTGAACTTCACCATGGATCTGGTGATGAAGGACATTGGCCTGTTCCAGACCCTGGCCGACCGCAACGACGTGCCGCTGGAGCTGTCGCCGCTGATGATCGAAATGATGAAAGACGGCCAGCGCCGCTATGGCGAGCGGGCGCAGTCCGACCGGATGATCGAGCGCTTGGAAGAGGCCACTGGTTTGTCGATCACCGCGCCGGGCTTCCCGCAGGAACTGATCGATGATGAGCCGGAAGAGCCCGGCTACGAGGTGGTCGTGCGCCGCGCTGCTGCGGAATAAGTTTCCCCGAACTGCACGGCTTCAAACAGCTCCCGCGCAGGCGGGGGCTGTTTTCTTTTGCGCAGCCGGTTTATGCCGGGCGGGCAAGCAAGGGGAGCAGGTGATGAGCAGTGAAGTTCTGGCAACAATCGAAGCTTCGGCGCCGCGCCGGGTGATGGGCACGGCAATGCTGGGGGCTGTCGGCTGCATCCTGGTCTATGTGGCGTTCTCGGCGCCGCCGTCGCCGGCCTGGCTGGCGTTTCTGCTGGCTGTGGGGGCGGGCGCGCTCTGGCTGGCGGTGCGGATGTGGCAGGCCACTGTGCACCGGATTGAGCTGACGGCAGAGGAACTGCGCTGCTCCGACGGCCAGTTGATTGCCAAGGTGAAGGAGATCGAAGCGATTGACCGCGGCTTCTTTGCTTTCAAACCGTCAAACGGCTTCCTGGTCCGCACCCGTTTGCAGGCGCCAAGGGCCTGGATGCCGGGCCTGTGGTGGCGCGCCGGCCGCCGGATCGGCATCGGCGGTGTGACGCCGGGGGCGCAGGGTAAGGCAATGTCCGAAATCCTGGCCGCACTGCTGGCACAGCGCGGCCAGGGTTGACTGGCAGGGTCAATCCACTCCTTCACCGCCGTCATCATGGCCGCCTGATCCCGTTGCAGTGCCCTCGAAGACAACCAGCGGGGCGAATCGCGGGCGGGTGAAGATGAAATTGTCCAGGTTCAGCGTCGGCAGGCCGATATTGAAGGCCGGTTCCATCTCGTTGAAGGTTTCAACCAGAATGACCCGTTCCTGATCCGGCATGGTGGGCAGCTTACCCGAGACAGTGTTGATTGTGGCGTCGGTCCAGATGGTATCGGAAGTGCCGCGGACCGAAGACCAGTCAACATAGTATTTGTCATCGCCGCTATCCCAGTGCACCACGGAAACGCGCAGTCCGAGCTGCGAATCTGAGCGGATCAGCAGCTTGGCCATTTCATACATACTGTCGAGATAGTCGTCGTTGATCGCCGTGGTTTCGCGCGAGATCAGGTCGGAAACCGTGTAGGCGGCCTTGAGATTGACGCTGTCCCTGCGGAAGGCATCGAAGTAGGTGTAGATGGCGGCGAACAGGGCCAGCAGCACCGGTGCATAGAGGGCAAATTCGATTGAGACGTTGCCATCGGTGCCGCGCAGGAAGGTCTGCAGCCGGCGGGGCAGAGCATTGGCCGGAATTTTCCGTGTCAGGGCTGTCAGCATGGGCTTACCTCGGTTCCTGAACAAATGCGGATGATGCAATCAGGCTGATCCGGCCGTCGCCATCCTTGTAGAGGTTGCTGCCCAGGCCCCAGGTGGGGAAGACCGGGTTGAACTTCATGCAGGCGCGGATCAGCATCAGTTCGTTTGACTGGCCGCTGGTAAAGTTGCGGACCGGCTGAATGTCCTCAATGCGGTTCACGCAGTCCGGCTCAGGATCGATCGGGGTCCAGTTGAACGGGTCGACCTGAACCATTTCCAGCCGCAGGGATGTCGAGCAGTCGTCGATGAAGCCGGAGCGTGAGCAGACATCATCCCTGAGGGTGTTGTGGTCCTGATCGGCCCCGGTCGTCAGGCGGATGTCGCGGACGGTTTCATCCAGGGCGCGCTCAAGCTGCGAATGGCGCAGGTTGATCAGGCCCAGTTCCACCGTCGACATCAGGATCATGATGAAGACCGGGATAACAAGGGCGAACTCAACGGTCGAATTGCCGTCCTCGCGCGCCCGGAACTGGCGCAGGATGTGGGCGGAGCGGCGGATCATTGGGTCAGCCTCAGCTGGCGGATGGATGTTGCGATCGAGGCAAAGGCGTCGCTGATTTCCAGCCCGTCCACATCGAAGTAATGCGAGTCGGAGCTGGCGCAGTCTTGCAGCACGGCAACACCGTCACTGGGCGCTTCGAAGCCGATGGTGTAAACGATAATTCCTTGATCCTTGGCTGCCTGGCAAATGCTTCGGGTGCGGGCGTTCTTGGTCGAGTTGCCGTAGTAATCGTAGACGCCATAGTACCAGGCGGACTTAGCGGAAGAAGTACCCATCCAGTCAGCAAAAAGGCTGTAGTACAGATATTTTAGCGAAGTATAGGCGAAGAGATCGGAGTAGCTCAGATGTGCTGCCGTTCCGGATTCCTGCTTCGAGGTGCAGTAGTAGCAGTTTTTGTACGTATCGGTTCCCGAGCCAAACGGGTGGTCTTCCCAACGTGCTCCGTACGGCAGATGCCAGTAATACTGACCGCTGGAAGAATTGTACGTAGAATAAACTTCGGTCCCGTCATCAGCGGTCGTGAACCAGACATTTGAATCGCCGTGCCGGTGGTCGCTCTCAACATAGTACTGGGATGTGTTCTGCCCGTCGGTCATCAGGACGATGACTTTGACTGTGTCGGAGTCGGTGTATTCGGAAGGCCGAGCTGAAAAGTCAGTAGGCACCGAAGCATCCACACCTGTAGTCAGCGCACTGATGGCGGGACGCGCGGATGGGTCCAGTAGTGCAGTGCCCCACTTCATGCCAATGTCGATGGATGTGTTTCCACCGGCTTCGAAGTCGTCAATGTAAGCTTTTAGTGTGGCTGCATCCTTTTGAAATGGCAGAATTTCCCGGCTTGGATCATCCTCGCAAACTGGTGTGCTCACCAAGCGGGATGGACTATAGTAGGTTCGATTGTCACGGGTTCTATAGTCCCAAGGAGTGAAGTGCATCGTGCCTTCCAGCTCTGTCGTTTGGGACAGTGAAGCAGTCTGAAAATCCGAAGCCGAGAAATTGACACAACGCGAGTAGACCGTATCGCCTGGGGTGTTGATATTATACTGTTGGTACAGGTCCTCCGGTATCGAGACCTGTGTTGCATAGGGAACAATTGAGATCGACATCTTGCCGTCGGTGGTATTGGCCACCATGGTGTCGACGAAGTCCTTGGCTGCAACTTTGAGGTTGGTCAGGCGGCTGTTGGACCTCATCGAGCCGGACACGTCCAGCACCATCGAGATTTCGACCCCGTCGATGCTCTCTTCGGCGCGCGAACTGGCCTGGAGGGGCATGTCGTCGCCGCCTGCAAACTTCAGCAGATGAGTAGGGAAGGTGGTGTCGATTGTCGCTTGGACCTTTTTGAAGCCAAGGCCGGCTTCCCACCACGGCGTCTGGTAGTAACCTTCCAGGCCCGACTTGGTGAGATAGTCCAGAACCACCACGTCGGGCGACTGCTGCTGGTCGAGGTCCGCTGCAGCCAGCGCCGCACGGTCCAGCGTGTATTGCAGCATCGTCCGGTCGCGCTCCATCCGCATCAGGTCGACCCCGATGCCGCCAACGGCCAGCATTGCCACAAAGGTGCCGATCATCGGTTTCGCCAGTACCCCATCCTCTTCCAGCCGGAAGGCTGCAGCCTTGGCCAGGCATCGCGCCGCGAGCGGGTTGCTCAGCGCCGTGGAATTCTTGTGACGTGTACTCATCGTAAATACCCCCGCCGGGCTGCGGAACGGGTCAGCACGGCTTTAGCAGCGGAATTTACGATTATTAATGCTTGGTAAAGGTGGCGGAATTGGGGCGGGAATATGCCGGAAAAGCTTCAATTGTAATGGCTTGAGTTGCCAATCCGGCGGAGTCTCCTGGCGTTGTCGCGGTCCGGGTGACAATCACCCCCGCCTAAGCAGCGAATCGTGAACCTTTGGCTAAAATGCGAATCTTTTCGGTTGGAAATGGTCAAAAAGGTCGCACTCCTTAATCATCTCTGCATAGAGTGAACCCATCATCGGCAGCGAGTCGATGTTTGAGCACGGAGAGAATTTTATATGACCAGCCGCACAGAGCCGAGCTTCCGCGAGAGCGTGGACCTGATGTTTAACCGGGCCGTTAAGCTGATGGACCTGCCGCCCGGGCTGGAGGAGAAGATCCGGGTCTGCAACGCGACCTACACGGTGCGTTTCGGGGTGCGCCTGCGCGGCGCCATGCATACGTTCACCGGCTACCGCTCGGTTCATTCGGAGCATATGGAGCCCGTCAAGGGCGGTATCCGCTATGCGACCGGCGTCAATCAGGACGAGGTCGAGGCGCTGGCAGCGCTGATGACTTATAAATGTGCCTTGGTGGAGGCGCCGTTCGGCGGGTCCAAGGGCGGCTTGTGCATCGATCCGCGCCAGTATGAGGAGCATGAGCTGGAGCTGATCACCCGCCGCTTTGCCTATGAGCTGGCCAAGCGTGACCTGATCAACCCGTCGCAGAACGTCCCCGCGCCCGACATGGGCACCGGTGAGCGCGAGATGGCCTGGATTGCCGATCAGTATGCGCGGATGAACACCACCGACATCAACGCCAAGGCCTGTGTCACCGGCAAGCCGTTGAATGCCGGCGGTATTTCAGGGCGCGTCGAGGCAACGGGCCGGGGTGTGCAATACGCCCTCCGCGAATTCTTCCGCTACGAAGAGGATAAGGCGGCGGCAGGGCTGTCCGGCACTCTGGAAGGCAAGCGGGTCATCGTCCAGGGTCTCGGTAATGTGGGCTATCATGCCGCTAAGTTCCTGGCCGAAGAGGACGGTTCGCTGATCACAGGCATCATTGAGCGGGACGGCGGGCTGTTCAGTGCTGAAGGCCTGGATGTGGAAGCGGTCCGCAACTGGATCGTCAAGCATGGCGGTGTCTCTGGCTATCCGGACGCGGAATACATGGAAGACGGCAGCAAGCTGCTGGAAGAGCAGTGCGACATTCTGGTTCCTGCGGCGCTGGAAGGGGTGATCAACCTCTCAAATGCCGAGAATGTCAAAGCTCCGCTGATCATTGAGGCTGCAAACGGCCCGGTCACTGCCGGTGCGGACGAAGTCCTGCGCAAGAAGGGCTGTGTGATCATTCCGGATATGTACGCCAACGCGGGTGGTGTGACCGTGTCTTACTTTGAGTGGGTCAAGAACCTGTCCCACATCCGGTTTGGCCGTATGCAGCGCCGCCAGGAAGAGGCGCGCCACCAGCTGGTGATCGACGAGCTTCAGCGTCTGGACGACGTGATGGGCACTACCTGGTCCATGTCGCCGGACTTCAAAGACAAATACTTGAAAGGCGCCGGCGAGTTGGAATTGGTGCGCTCGGGGCTCGATGACACCATGCGGGCCGCCTATCAGTCGATGCGCGAAGTCTGGCACAGCCGGGATGACGTGACCGACCTGCGTACCGCAGCTTACCTGGTGTCGATCGACAAGGTTGCCAAGAGCTATCACGCCAAGGGTCTCTGACCGGGCCTGGGTTGAAACGGACAGCCGGGGCGGAGGGGAAACTCTCCGCCCATTTTTGTGCAGCCGGTGTGCAATACGTCATCTGCCGTCGTAATTAGTACTAGACACAAGTGACCAGTTTGTGTGAATTGCGGCAAAGCCATGCTGAACTGCCGCAAATTGTACCTTGGGGCTAGGAGCGGCAGGCGAAAGCAGTTAGCAATGCCGCCAAGGCCCGGGCCTCAGATTTTCCGGGCATTGGAAAGCGATTTGACGGGGAGGGATGACATGCGGTTTTCGGGCTGGCGTGTGCTCAAGGAGGGGCTCACCGGAAACAAGGGGTGGAAACCCCATTGGCGGGACCCTGAGCCCAAATCCGAATACGACGTGGTGATCATCGGCGGCGGCGGCCACGGGCTGGCAACCGCCTATTACCTCGCCAAGGAGCATGGCATCACCAATGTCGCTGTTCTGGAGAAGGGCTATCTCGGCGGCGGCAACGTCGGGCGCAACACCACCATTGTGCGGGCAAACTATTACCTGCCGGGCAATTCCGAATTCTATTCCCACTCGCTGAAACTGTGGGAGGGGATGGAGCAGGACCTGAACTACAACGCGATGATGTCCCAGCGCGGCATCATCAACCTGTTCCACAATGACGGTCAGCGCGATGCCGCGGTGCGCCGCGGCAACTCGATCGTCAACCAGGGCGATGATGCCGAGATCCTGAACCGAGAGCAGGTGCGCGAACTGGCACCGTTCCTGAACTTCGAGAACAACCGCTTTCCGATCATGGGCGGGCTGATGCAGCGCCGGGCCGGCACCGCGCGCCATGATGCGGTGGCCTGGGGCTATGCCCGCGGCGCCGACATGCGCGGGGTGGATCTGATCCAGAACTGCGAAGTGACCGGCATCGACGTGGAGAACGGCAAGGTGGTGGGCGTGCAGACCGCCCGCGGCCCGATCCGCGCCAAGAAGGTGGCGCTGGCGGCAGCAGGCCGTTCAGGCCAAGTGGCAGCGATGGCGGGGCTCACGCTGCCGATCGAAAGCCACGTACTGCAGGCTTTTGTCTCGGAAGGGCTGAAACCCATCGTGGATCACGTCATCACCTTCGCCGAGGGGCATCTCTACATCAGCCAGTCGGACAAGGGCGGCATGGTGTTCGGCAGCTACCTGGATTTCTACAGCTCCTACGCCGCGAGGGGGAACCTGCCGATGGTGGAGCACACGATGGAGAGCTTTGTGGCGATGGTGCCGTCCCTCAGCAAGGCGCGGCTTCTGCGCAGCTGGGGCGGGATCATGGATATGACCCCGGACGGCTCGCCGATCATCGATCATTCGCCGATTGACGGCCTCTACCTGAACTGCGGCTGGTGCTACGGCGGCTTTAAGGCGACACCGGGCTCGGGCCACGTCTATGCGCATCTGATTGCCACCGACCGCCCGCACGGGGCGGCCACGAAACTGAAGCTCGACCGCTTCCGAAGCGGCGTGGGCCTGATGGACGAGGAGGGGACCGGTGCGCAGCACAACCTGCATTGAGTTTGCCTCTGCCGCGGCAGGGGGCGCTGCCCCCTCGGCCTTGCGGCCTCACCCCCGGAGTGTATTTGGAAAGATGAAAGGGCGCTGGTCATGAGGATCACTTGTCCGATATGCGGCGAGAGAGACCGCCGCGAATTCTACTACAAAGGTGCCGCGCTGGTGCGCCCGGCCGAGGGCGCCGGTCTGGATGCCTGGCATGAGTACGTGCATCTGCGCGAGAACCCGGCCGGGCCTATGGATGAGCTGTGGTACCATGAGATGGGCTGCAATTCCTGGTTGAAGGTCACCCGCAATACCGCGACCCATGAGATTTTGGACGTGCAGCTGGCCTCCGAGGCCGGGCTGGAAGGTGAGAAATGAGGCTTCCCGGAAAAGGTTTGAACCAAGGCGCGAAGCCGATCACATTTGGCTTTAACGGCCACCACATGATGGGGCTGGAAGGCGACACGCTGGCCTCGGCGCTTCTGGCCAATGATGTGCACCTGATGGGGCGGTCGTTCAAATACCACCGCCCGCGCGGGGTGCTGACCGCGGGCAGCGAGGAGCCGAATGCGCTGGTCACCATTGGCACTGGCGGCGAGCAGGACCCGAACATCCGCGCCACTCAGCAGGAGCTGTTCGAAGGGCTGGAGGCGCGCAGCCAGAACTGCTGGCCCTCGGTTGAGCGTGATGTGATGGCTGTGAACGACCTGGCGGCGCCGTTCTTTGGTGCCGGGTTTTATTACAAGACCTTCATGTGGCCTGCAGCCTTCTGGGAGAAAGTGTACGAGCCGATGATCCGCAATGCCGCGGGTCTGGGCGCGCTGTCGGGCGAGGCAGACCGCGACACCTATGAGAAGGCCTTTGCCTTCTGTGATGTGCTGGTGATCGGGTCCGGGCCCGCGGGTTTGATGGCTGCGCTGACGGCGGGCCGCGCCGGGGCGGATGTGATCCTGGCTGAGGAAGACAGCCGCATGGGCGGCCGTCTTTTGGCGGAACGCGAGGAAGTTGGCGGCAAGCCGGGCCATGAGTGGGCTGCTGAGGTGCTGGATGAGCTGGAGGCGATGGACAATGTGCGGCTGATGACCCGCACCGCTGTCACCGGCGCCTATGATCAGGGCACCTATGGCGCTCTGGAGCGGGTCTCGCACCATCTGCCGCGCCGGCATTCGTTGAAGGGCAGCCATTTGCCGCGCGAGTGCTTCTGGCGGATTGCAGCCAAGCACGCAGTGCTGGCAGCAGGCGCGATCGAGCGGCCGGTGGCCTTCCGCAACAACGACCGGCCCGGCATCATGATGGCCGGTGCCGTGCGCGCCTATTTGAACCGCTGGGGCGTGGCGCCGGGCGAGCGGGTGACGCTGTTTGCCAACAACGACCAGGCCCATCGCACCGCGCGCGATTTGCATGACGCAGGTGTGCACATTGCGGCGGTGATCGACAGCCGCCATGACGCGCCCGTTGACGGGCCCTACCAGGTGATCAAGGGCGCTCAGGTCTGCGGTAGCGCGGGCCGCCAGCGGATCGAGAGCATCACCGTGCGCTCGGTCAAGGGCGAGGAGAAGATCCAGACCGATTGCCTGGCGATGTCTGGCGGCTGGAACCCGTCTGGGCATCTGACCTGCCATTTGAACAGCCGCCCCATCTGGAACCGCGAGGCGCTGGCCTTTGTGCCGACCGAGGGCGCGGTGCCGGGGATGGTTACGGCTGGGGCCTGCAACGGCACCTTCTCCACCGCAGGTGCGTTGCGCGAAGGGGCTGAGGCTGCTGGCAAAGTGCTGGAGGCGCTGGGCCTGAAATCCTCTGCTGCCGATTTGCCGGATGCCGAGGATGATCCTTACCGCATCGCGGCGCTATGGGCAGTGCCCGGCAAAGGGCGCGCATGGCTCGACTTCCAGAACGACGTGACCGTCAAGGATGTGAAGCAGGCGGCGGTGGAGAACTTCCGCTCGGTCGAGCATATGAAGCGCTACACCACCCAAGGGATGGCGACCGATCAGGGCAAGAACTCCAACGTCGCGGCG
>JBFOLS010000283.1:0-3328 GCA_040830225.1 Leisingera sp. | reverse complement strand
CCAAGTGTTCGGAACTCCTGGGGGGGGCGGCGCGCGCTGGGGGGTGGCATTATCTGAGGGTTTATGTGTTCTCCCCCGGGGGGCGGAAAAGTGCAGGGGGCTCGTGTATGCCGCGCCCCGGGGCAATGAAAAAACTGCGCCCCCTTGTGTTCCTGCTGTCGGAAGCCACAACCGCCTATATCCGCTCCTCGGCACCTCTGTCAGGTCCGGCAACGACCCACTGGCAGGATGCCAGGGCCTTGGCCGAAACAGGCGATTACCCGACCGTGTCGAACCGGCTGGCCGAAGATAATGCCGGGATATACACCTGCGCGGGCCGGGCCCATACTGCGGAAATCGTCATCCGGCTGCTGTCCGGGGTGCTCTCGCCGCAGGACTGCGCAGAATTGACCAGTGCGATGACGCTGGAAACGGCGCGCAGCCTCACCGGTGAGCAGCCAAAGGGCGCAGGCAGCAATTTCAACTTCCTGGGGGGCAAGCTGGCCAAGGCCGTTGCAATTATGGAAGAGAGCGTGGAAACCCCGCTGCCCACGGCGGTCATTGCCGAGCGGGCGGGTCTTTCCGTGCGGCATCTGGAACGGCTGTTTCTGACCCATCTCGACACCACGCCCGCAAGACACTACCGGCGGGTGCGGCTGAAGCTGGCCGGGAAACTGATCGCAGACACGAGCCTGCCGGTCGTCGATATCGCCTTGGCTTGCGGCTTTCCGTCATCGGCTTCGCTGGCCAAGGCCTACCGGCATGAGTTCGGCGTGACCCCGCATCAGTTGCGCAGCAAAATGGCTGGTTCGGGCAGGTAGCGGTGCTGCAGGACTGGTGAAACCGGGGTATCTTCAGCCGCCGGGACGGCCGGGATTCCACAGCGGCAACCGCCGGTTTGCACCTGAAACGGGGCGGGGCAGGTTGGGCAACTGAACCGGGGGGCTCCCGCTAAGCTGGTGCAGCAGAACAGTTATTCACTTTCTGCATGGCTCCAATGTGGTTCCTGCATACCCTATGCGATATCGGCATTTCACAGTGCCGGCCGCAGAGGATAGCGTTTCCGCCATAATCACAGGGGAGTATGCCTAATGACGAAATTTGTCAGAAGCCTGGCGGCCGCAGCCGTTGTGGCGGCAATGGCACCGATGGCCTATGCCGAAACCACCGTGCGCGTTGCCTATGACGCCGACCCGGTCTCGCTGGACCCGCATGAACAGCTGTCCGGCGGCACGCTGCAGCTGTCGCACATGGTCTTTGACCCGCTGGTGCGCTGGACGCAGGACCTGCAGTTCGAGCCGCGCCTAGCTGAAAGCTGGGAACAGATCGATGAGACCACCATGCGCTTCAAGCTGCGCAACGGTGTGACCTTCCACAGCGGCAACGCGCTGACCGCCAAGGACGTCGACTGGACCTTCGACCGGCTCAAGGAAAGTGACGATTTCAAAGGTATCTTCGCCCCCTTCACCGACGTGGAAGTCGTCGATGACATGACTTTCGACCTCAAGACCTCGGAGCCATATCCGCTGGTTCTGCACACCGCGACCTACATCTTCCCGATGGACAGCGCCTATTACACCGGCACCACGGCAGACGGGAAAGACAAGGGCGAGATCGTCAAGCACGGCGACAGTTTTGCTTCGCGCAACGTGTCCGGCACCGGCCCGTTTGTGGTCTCCGAGCGTGAACAGGGCGTGCGCGTGGTCTTTGACCGCTTTGACGGCTACTGGGACAGCGCCAGCGGCGGCAACGTCGACAAGATCGTGCTGACCCCGATCAAAGAAGACCCGACCCGCGTGGCGGCTCTGCTGTCCGGCGACGTGGATTTCATTGCACCGGTCCCGCCGACTGATCTGAAGCGCGTGGCTGACGCCGAAGGCGTGGATCTGATCACCATGCCCGGCACCCGCATCATCACCTTCCAGATGAACCAGAACCGCGTCGAGGCCTTCAAGGACGCCCGTGTCCGCAAGGCAATCGACTATGCCGTGAACAACGCAGGCATCGTTGACCGCATCATGCGCGGTTTCGGCACCGTGGGCGCACAGGCGAGCCCGTCCGGCTACCTTGGCTACAGTGAAGATCTGGCCCCGCGCTATGACCTGGAGAAAGCCAAGGCGCTGATGGCCGAGGCAGGCTATGCCGATGGTTTCTCGATCACCATGATGGCGCCTAACAACCGCTATGTGAACGACGACAAGATCGCCCAGGCGGTGGCGTCGATGCTGTCCAAGATCAACATCACCGTTGATCTGCAGACCATGCCCAAGGCGCAGTACTGGCCGACTTTTGACGAACGCGCAGCGGACATGATGATGATCGGCTGGCACTCGGACACCGAGGATTCGGCGAACTTCCACCAGTTCCTGACTGCATGCCCGGATGAAGCAACCGGCAACGGCCAGTATAACTCGGGCAACTACTGCAACGCTGAAGCCGACGCGCTGATGAACCAGGCAAACGCGGAAACCGATCCGGCCAAGCGTGCGGCGCTGCTGCAGAAGCTGGAAGGCATCCTGTACAATGAAGCCGCCTTCATCCCGCTGCACTGGCAAAACCTGGCCTGGGGCTCGAAGTCCGGCATGAACTCCGCCGACATCGTGAACGCGCTGAACTTCCCCTACTTCGGTGACCTGGTTGTCGAGACCGGCAGCTAAGACACTGAGACGACCCGGGCCGGCCTCCCCCGGCCGGCCCGGGACACCCACATAACAATCGGCCGCCAAGGCTGTGCTTGCGGGATCAGCCGTTCCACGGAACAATGCCTCCTGCGCTGTCATCAAACTCTACAAAGGTCAGGAAGATGTTTGCCTATCTCGCGAAGCGAGTGATTCAGGCGATAGCCGTGATGTTTGTCATCTCGCTTATTGCCTTTGCCATCCAGGGCAACCTGGGCGACCCGCTGCGCGAGTTGGTCGGGCAGTCGGTCTCGGAAGAAGTTCGCCAGCAGCTGCGCGATGAACTGGGGCTGAACGACAGCTTCGTGACCCAATACCTGCGCTTTGCCGGCAATGCGCTGCAGGGCGACCTGGGCACCTCATATTTCTTCAAGGAACCGGCGCTGGACGTGATCCTGAAGAAGCTGCCTGCAACGCTTGAGCTGGTGTTCGGCGCCACCCTGATCATCGTCGGCTTCTCGGTGCCGCTGGGCGTCTATACCGCGATCAAGCCGGACACCATCCTCAGCCGCATCATCATGGGCCTGTCGATCATCGGCATCTCGATCCCCGTTTTCCTGACCGCCATCCTGATGATCTTTGTCTTCTCGGTGGAATACGGCTGGCTGCCCTCCTACGGGCGCGGCGATACCGTGCATGTCTGGGGCTATTGGCAGACCAATTTCGCCACT
>JBFOLS010000282.1:0-3403 GCA_040830225.1 Leisingera sp. | reverse complement strand
TGCATGGTTATGGCGGCAGCGGCAGCCAGGTGCTCAGGAACAAGGCGCTGACCGAAGGGCTTACCGGGCGCGGATATGCAGTGATTGCGCCGGAAGGCCGAAGGCGCGATGGCACCGGTCCGCAGAACTGGGGGTTTGGCCCCTTTAATCAGGGCCGGGATGAGAGTGCCTTCTTTGCTTCGGTGCTGGCCGATGCTTCCGCACGGTTCGGCACATCTCCCGCGCAGACGGTGCTGGCCGGGTTCTCGGCAGGGGCTTTTATGGTGCATTACCTTGCCTGCAAGGAGCCTGCAGCCTTTGCCGCCTATGCGCCGGTGTCGGGTGCCTTTTGGCGGCCGCAGCCCGAAACCTGCGAGGGGCCGGTGCGGCTGCTGCAGGTGCACGGCTGGCGCGACGAGGTGGTGCCGCTGGAAGGCCGCATCCTCGGCGGCGGCCGCTGGGAGCAGGGCGACGTCTTTGCCGCGCTTGAGACCTGGCGTGAAGCCAACGGCTGTGTTTCCCATGCGCCCGGCAAGGCCTGGGCCGAAGACGGGCATCTGCGCCGCCGCTGGGACTGCGGTCCGGGTGCTGGAATCGAACTGGTGCTGTTCGACGGCGGCCATTCGGTGCCTAAGGGCTGGGCCGGATTGATGGCGGACTGGTTCGAGGACGAACCGGCAGTGCGCTGAACGGGGCACTTCGGGAATGCAGAGGAAGCGCTCCCGCCTCTTTGCCCGTAAACCATAGATTTTCAACAAAGCGTTTGGCCTAGCTGCCCACAAGGCTCTTCCGGGCCCTGGCCGCCAAGGATGCAGCGACGCCGCAGGGGAAATTTGCGGGCGCGGGAGTTTTCCCGCTGGCCGGGTTACTCCGCCGGAGTGCCGGGGGCGGTGCGGCCGTCCAGAAGCGCTTTGAGATCGGCACGGGCGGCGCGCGCGGCGCGGGTGATTTGCGGCTCGGTGAATTCCTCGCGGGTGGCCATCCAATTGCGGATGCGGTTCACGGTCTTGACACCAGACAGCGCCGACAGCGGCACAGCGAGAACCAGTGACAGCGCAATCGGCGCGAGCCAGAGCGACACCGTCCCGGTCAGGATCCCGGCCCAAAGCGCCACGCCGCTGACTGTTTCCAGCGCGTGGCAGGTCACCAGCGTCCGCAGGCTGTAACTGCCGCCGTCACGGGCCTGCGGCGCCCAGCCGCGCTGCAGGCCGAGTGCGGTGCGGAACACCGCGATCATCTGCTGCACCATCAGGATTGGTGCATAGAGGATCGCCAGCATCACTTCCGACAGGAAGGACAGCACGAAATGCACCACCCCGCCGTATTCCGAGAAACGGCCGCCGGTCATCGGCAGCGCTGCGGCGGCCAGCATCTTGGGGGCCAGCAGCATGGCGTAGATCAGCAGGATCACCAGGACATGTTTCGGTTCAGACATATCCGGCCAGCTGGGCCGCAGGGGGTTGGCCTCGCTGAAATAGCTGATCACCGACGCTTCCTCGCCGAGACCGATCACCGCCCAGAGCACCAGCAAAGCAAACCACACCGGGGCCATCAGATAGCCGATTGCGCCATGGAACAGGTGGAAGCGCGAGATCGCCCGGAATCCCCTGGCTGCAAGCAGGTTCAGGTGCTGCAGGTTGCCCTGGCACCAGCGGCGGTCGCGCAGGATGTGGTCGATCAGGGTGGCCGGGGTTTCCTCGTAGGAGCCCCGGATGCGGGGCAGGAAGCGCACCGACCAGCCGGCCCGGCGCAACAGGCCGGCCTCGACGAAGTCATGGCTCATGATCAGCTTTTCGCTGCCGCCAAAGCGTGACCGAAGCAGCGGCAGGCCGGCGCAAGCCGCAAAGGCGCGGGTGCGGATGATGGCGTTGTGGCCCCAGTAGTTGCCTTCGTGACCGGCCCAGCGGGCCAGGCCCTCGGCCAGTGACAAGCCATAGACACCATTGGCAAACTGCTGCATGCGGCCAAAGACCGACTGCGCACCGATCAATTGCGGGTAGCTCTGGATCAGCCCGGCGCCGGTATCGCGGGCCAGGGCATCTGCAAGGCGGGCGATGGCGCGGCCGGTCATCAGGCTGTCGGCGTCCAGCACCAGCATCGCTTCGTAATCTGCGCCCCAGCGGCGCACCCAGTCGGAGATATTGCCGACCTTGCGGCCTTCGTTGTCAGGACGGCGGCGGTAGTAGAGGTCCGCCCCCGGCGGCAGCATGGTTCGCAGCGCTTCGACACTGGCGCGTTCCTGTTCGGCAATGGCATCGTCGCGGGTGTCCGAGAGGATGAACATTGCGTAGTCATGCTGACCGCCGCGCCCGTGCAGCTCCTGCAGCATGGTCTGGGCGTTGCCCAGCACGTACCAGGGCACCTCGTTGTAGACCGGCATCAGCAGCGCCACCTTCATCGGGCGGGCGGGGCCGCGGCTGATGGTCTTTTCCCGGCGCGACAGGCCGTAAAGGCCCAAGAGCACGGTAGAGACGGTGAAGGCGATCCAGAAAAAGTTGAAGGCGATGAGCGCCAGCAGCACCAGTTCAAGCGCCGAGAAGCCGCCGTCCATGAACCAGCCCTGCATCACCCAGGTGAGTGCAGCCGTCGCAGCCATGGCGGGCGAAAACGCCAGGATCCGCCACAGCGCCACTTGGCGCGGGGCCTGGCCGCCGGGTGCGGCGGCGTCACGGAACTCCGCGGAGAAGTCCTGCGCGGGCATCTCCAGCGGCTGTTCCGGCGGCATCAGCTCCAGATTGCTCATGACGTCCACCTGTAGAGCCAGACCTCGGAGGCGGCTTTGCCGTCCTTCAGGAGCTGTGCGCGCAGCTCTGCATGGGTGCGTTCGCCCGGGTCGAAGTAGAAGGCCAGCCGCATGCCGCCGGTTTCCGGGTTGCGCTGCAGGACGCCGTCGCTGGTTTCGGCCTGCGGCGAAGAGATGTGGATGTCCAGCGAGTCAGGTCCGCCGTCAAACAGCGGATGCGCTTCAAAGTCGATGGTCACGATCCGGCCGTCGCCGCCAAAGATCCGCTCGCCAGTGGCCGTGTTGATCACCCGCGGCATCGACAGAACCGGCTCCTCGCCCCAGGTGAGGCGGTAGTTCAGCTTGATTTCGGAGCCTGCGACGTAAGGCTCGCGCGGGCGCCAGTAGGCGACGATATTGTCGTAGATTTCCTTGTCCGCCGGAATCTCGACCAAAGTGACGGCGCCCTTGCCCCAGTCTTCCTTGGGTTCGACCCAAAGCGAAGGGCGCTTGTGGTAAAAAGCTTCCAGGTCGTTGAACTCCGAGAGTTTCCGCGCCCGTTGCATCAGGCCGAAGCCGCGCGGATTGGTGTCGACAAAGGACGAGACCTGAAGGCGGTTGGGGTTGGCCAGCGGCCGCCACAGGGTTTCGCCGTTTCCGTTGAGGACCAAGAGACCTTCGCTGTCGTGCACCGCCGGGCGG
>JBFOLS010000281.1:0-2920 GCA_040830225.1 Leisingera sp. | reverse complement strand
CCAAGCGTATGGCGGCCCCAGTTGATCCAGGTGGAATAGACCGGGTGGCCGAGGTTGTTGAAACTGGCGTTTTCGACAAAAATCACCCCGTTGAAGAAGAGCATCAGCGCCAGCGGGCCGCAGAACAAGTAGATCAGGCTGCGGGTTTCGCCGGTAGCGGAGAACAGATCGGCAATCGGCGCGCGCAGGGTAAACAGCACCGCAGCCACCAGCAGGGTGTAAATTCCGGTAAAGACAATGCCGGCCAGGAACGCCTCGCGGACGCGCGGAAACTGCTTGGCGCCGAAGTTCTGGCCGACGATGGGGCCGATGGCACCGGACAGAGCAAAGATCACGGAAAATGCCACAGGCATCAGTCGCCCGATCACCGCCATGCCTGCAACCGCATCAGTTCCGAACTGCGCGATCTCGCGGATCACGATGGCGCTTCCGACAGGGGTTGCCACATTGGTCAGCACGGCAGGCACGGCAATCGCGCGGATCGCGCGGATGTCGCCGCTGATTTCCCCAAAGGAGGGCCGCATGAACCCCTGGTGCACTCGGATCGCGGGCCATAGGGCAGCAATCAGCATGCAGATCCTTGCCAGCACCGAGGCGATGGCGGCACCATCAAGCCCCAGGCCAATGCCGAAGATCAGGATCGGGTCCAGCACCGCATTCAGCCCGCCGCCATAGAGTGTTGCCAGCATCGCCCGGCGCGCATCCCCATGGGCGCGCAGCACCGCCATGCCGGTGATCCCCAAGGCCATCACCCACATGGTCGGCAGGATGAAAGTGACATAGCGCGCCGCCAGCCGCAGCACCTCGCCCTCGGCGCCCAATAGCGCCAGAACGGGTTCAAGGTACGATAGCACCAGAAGAGGCACCAGCAACCCGGTCAGCCCCCCGATCACTGCCACGCTGGAGGCATAGCGGCGGGCCTTCTCCGGCTGTCCTGCGCCAAGGGAGCGCGCCACCAGTGAACCTGCGGCAATCGACAGCCCTATATTGATTGAATTGGTGAAGAACAGCAGCGTTCCGGCATAGCCCACAGCTGCGGCCAGCGCGTCATTGCCCAGCATGGCAATGAACGCCATGTCGACGAAATCCACTGCAAACATCGCCATCAGGCCGATGCTGGCCGTCAGCGACATGCGTGTGACATGCCCCATCAGGCTGCCGGTCAGAAAGACCGCTTTTTTCTCTGGCTGATCTGCCATCATCCTGCCTTCCAGTGTGCGGGCTCCGAGGCGGGGCCCGGATGCCTGCGTATGACATAACCAGGTTTCTGGTTGTGTCAGTGAACCCTTTCACACAGCGGAACGTCCGGCCAGAGGGATCAATCGGCAAACAGGTGGCGAGCCTCGGCGATCTGCATCGCCTTGTCTTCGGAGAGGCCAAGGAAACCGCTGAGCTGTCCGGCGTTGTCTTCCGGGCTGCCGGCTTCGCGCATTTGATACAGCTGGCTGAAGCCGGCATCGCGGATCCGGTCGGCCTCATGCACGATGTCGTTTCGGATTGTCGGCAGCAGCCGCTCCAGCGTTTGCTGCGGCGTACGCTCGCCTGCCAGCCCGACCCGGTGAGCATGGCCGATCAGGTAATCGTCGGTGAACTCGCATTCGATCTGCAGGAAACGTGTCGAGGAACGGTCAGAATGGAAATCGTTCATCAGCTCAATGGCGCCGGGGTCCAGGCAGATGATCAGCTGATCGGATTCGTAGTATTCAAACAGCATCCGCATCAGTGCGCGGCGATGGCGGGTCCGCTTCATCAGCGCTGCCTGGATGCCGCCAAGGTCAGGCAGCGGGGTGTCTTCCTCGTTGAACAGGTATTCGATCGCCGGGATATTCGTGGCCTGGCGGATCTGCTCCAGCAGCCGTTTGGCCACATGCCATTTCTTGCAGATCACGATCAGCAGTTCGCGCTCGCGCCCCAGGGTGCTTTCGGTCTCCCAGAATCTGGGCGCAAAGCGGCGTCCGATGCGGCCGCGCTGGATCAGGAACTTATAGAGACTGCGTCCCTCGTTCGAGATCTGGAAATCGACGCCCTGCGCCGCATAGAGCCGCCCCAGGCGTGACTTCAGCTCTTTTGCCTCGGGGCTGATCTTGCGGGCAAACAGGAAGTCCTGGCTGAGCAGCAGGTCGTAATGGTCGTTATAGAAATTCACCGGCATCCCGTAGTCGGTGAACATCAGGAATGTGAGGGTGCGGGTCTCGATCTCACGCTCGGGGATCAGATGGCGCACCAGTGTCTGGAAGAAGGTCTCATCCGGGATCCAGGTGGTGCGGAAGAACCGCATCACATCTTTGCGCTTGGCGATAAAGTCGAGAATCCACTCCACGGTGCGCCGCCGCAGGCACCACCACTGGCTGCCGATCTGCACCTGGATATCGGCGGGGATCTCCCGCGTCAGACCGAGGCGCTTTTGCACCTCGAACATAGCGTAGAAGCGCTTCTTCTGGGTGCGTTCGTTGAAATAGTGGCGGTAGATCAGCCGTTCCTCTTTCCAGCCGGTCTTGATCCAGTCGCTTTCGAAATAATCGAAGCTCTCGATGAAGTCGCAGTCGTGCTCATCCAGGAAACGGTGGGCGTATTCCGCGGTCTTTACTGCCATGCAGTCGCCGGACAGCATGTAGAAATGGGTGGCGCGGGGGAATTCCGCGGCCGCGGTCTGCAAGGCGTAGATCGTGGCCTCTACCAGCGACCACTCGCCCCAGCCGCATTTGATCCGCTTGCGGGCAAAGGCGACATTGGGATTGTCCGCCAGTTCGCTGCGGATCAGCTGAAAGTCTTCCGCCGAAGCGCGCGCATCGAAGTGAATGGACATATAGTCGCCGGCAGCCGTCAGCCGTTCGGCCTGCTGGATGATCGCCTCAGGGTCTTTATGGCAGAGCAGAATATATGCGATTTTTGCCATAGTGCGGACGGACTGCCTTGTTTT
>JBFOLS010000280.1:0-9780 GCA_040830225.1 Leisingera sp. | reverse complement strand
GTGGTCCAGTTCCGCTTTGTTGAAAGAAAGGTGGCTTACTGATGGTCGAAAACCGCCCCCTCACCGCCTTCCTCACCCATCTGGTGCTGATCCTCGGCGTCTTCGCCATCGCCCTGCCTGTCTGGATCACCTTTGTCGCCTCCACTCATGACGAACTTCGCATGAACCAGGCGCCGCTGCCGCTCTGGCCGGGTCAGTACTTCCTCGCGAACATGAAGCAGACCCTGTTCGGCTCCGGCCTCAGCGGCACCGAGCAGGCACCGGTCTGGCTGATGCTGCTGAACTCGCTGGCGATGGCGCTGATGATCTCCACCGGCAAGATTGCGATTTCGCTGCTGTCGGCCTTTGCCATCGTCTATTTCAAGTTCCCCTTCCGCATGGGCTTTTTCTGGATGATCTTCATCACCCTGATGCTGCCCGTCGAGGTGCGGATCCTGCCGACGTTTGAAGTCGTCGCCAACCTCGGCATGCTGAACAGCTACTGGGGCCTGTCGATCCCGCTGATCGCCTCGGCCACCGCAACCTTCATGTTCCGCCAGGTGTTCCTGACAGTGCCGGATGAGCTGCTGGAAAGCGCCCGCATCGACGGCGCCGGGCCGATCCGCTTCTTCTTTGACATTCTGCTGCCGCTCTCACGCACCAATATCGCAGCGCTGTTTGTGATCCTCTTCATTTTCGGCTGGAACCAGTATCTCTGGCCGCTGCTGATCACCACCGACACTTCGATGACCACCATCGTGATGTCAATCAAGCAGATGCTGGAAGCAGCAGAGCAGAGCCCGCAATGGAACATCATCATGACCACAGCTCTTTTGGCGATGATCCCGCCGGTGTTTGTGGTGATCGCAATGCAAAAGCTCTTTGTGCAGGGCTTGACGGAAACCGATAAGTAAGGCGCCCGATAAATGGCAGATATTCAACTCAAGGACCTGGTGAAATCCTACGGGCCGACCGAAGTGCTCCACCATGTCGAAGGCGACATCAAGGACGGCGAGTTTATCGTCATCGTCGGCCCCTCCGGCTGCGGCAAGTCCACCCTGCTGCGGATGGTGGCGGGGCTTGAAACTGTCACCTCCGGCGAAATCGCCATTGGCGGCCGCCGGGTGAACGAACTGGAGCCCTCGGCGCGCGACATCGCCATGGTCTTCCAGAACTACGCGCTTTATCCGCATATGTCGGTGCGCCAGAACATGGCTTACGGACTGAAGATCCGCAAACTGCCGAAAGACGAGATCAACCGCCGCGTCGAAGAAGCGGCCGAGATCCTGGAGATCAAGCAATACCTCGACCGCAAGCCGCGCCAGCTGTCGGGCGGCCAGCGCCAGCGGGTCGCCATGGGCCGCGCCATCGTGCGTGATCCTCAGGTGTTCCTGTTTGACGAGCCGCTCTCGAACCTCGACGCCAAGCTGCGGGTGCAGATGCGCCTGGAAATCCGCAAGCTGCAGCAGCGGCTGGGGGTGACCTCGATCTATGTGACCCACGATCAGGTCGAAGCAATGACCCTTGGTGACAGGCTGATGGTTCTGAACGGCGGCTATGTCGAGCAGTTCGGCACCCCGATCGAACTTTATGACCGCCCGGCCTCAGTCTTCGTTGCGGGTTTCATCGGCAGCCCGTCGATGAACTTCCTGCCGGTTGAGGTGAACGGCGGCCAGGCCGCCCTGCCCGATGGCGGCGTGCTGCCCGTGGCATCAGCCCACTCCGGCGCCGCGACACTGGGGCTGCGCCCGGAACACCTGAGCGAAGACGAAAACGGCGCCATCGCCATCGAGATCGACATGCTGGAACTGCTCGGCGCCAACACCCTGATCCATGGCCGCCTGCACGGCACAGAACACAGCATCACCGCCAGTGTCCCCGGCCACGCTCATGACGGCATCGGCAGCATCCGCCGCTTCTCCGCCGCGCCTGATCTGACTCATCTGTTTGACACGGGCTCCGGAAAACGTCTGGAAAACTGATGAAACATCCGCAGATCCCCGCATTTTCCGGGCTGCCAGGCGTTATTCGGCTGGCCGGCCACCGCGGCGCCCGCGGTATCCTGCCCGAGAACACCCTTGAGGGCTTTGAGTTCGCCATCAACACCGGTGTCGAACTCTTGGAGCTCGACGTCACTGCGACAAGCGATGGGGTGGTGGTAATCACCCACAATCACCGCCTGACCCGTTCAATGATCCGCGACCGGGACGGCAACTGGCTGCAGGGCGAGGAACCCAAGGTTTCTGCCCTCACCTACGCCGAGCTGCAGCAATACGACGCCGGGGGCTTGGACAGCAACAGCGCCTATGGATTGCGCTTTCCCGACCAAGCCTTCCTCAGCGGCGTGCGCATCCCCCGCCTGTCAGATCTGCTGGCCTTGCTGCGGCAGCCGGCGCACCAGAATGTCCACCTGTACCTGGAGATCAAATCCGACCCGGATTTTCTGGCCGACACCGCCGCGCGGCAGACGCTGGTCGAAACCGTGGTTGCTGAGGTCCGCAGTGCGGAAATGCAGCCGCGCACCGTGCTGCACAGTTTCGATTGGGAGTTGCTCACCGACTGCCAGCATATCGCGCCCGAAATGCCGACATCCTTTCTCACTCAGCTGCCGGAAAACACCGCTGACGTCGGCGAAGATTCCTCCAAAGAAGTCAACCCGGTGGCCGGTTGCAACGTGCTTGATCTGCCTGCCCGGGTCGCCGCCGCCAAGGGCCAATTCTGGTGCCCCTACTACCTGGACATCACGGCGGATTCTCTGGCATTGGCCCGCGATCTAGGCCTCACGACAATGGTGTGGACGGTAAACGAGCCCGAAGATATCGAACACATGATCGATCTCGGCGTGGACGTGATCTGCTCCGATTACCCCGGCCGGGTGCAGCGCTTGCTGCTGAAACGCGGCTTGCACTGGCTTCCCGCGGCAGAACGCTAGGATGCATACCGTTCACAGCGTTTTTGCCCGCTATGAGGAACTGCGCGCCCGGCTGCCGCAGAACAGGGCCCGTGCGAATACCAAGCCCATCTCATCTTTATTGGACCTTCAGCACCAGGCAAACGCCTTTGTCTTTGACGCCTTCGGGGTTCTGAACGTCGGCACCGAACCAATCCCCGGCGCGGCAGAGCGGCTGGACCAATTGCGGGAGGCTGGCTGCGCCATCCGCATCCTCTCCAACGCCGCCAGCAACGGCAAAGCGCAGACACTGGAGAAGTTCCGCGCCTTGGGAATGCAGATTGCGGAGGTAGAGATCATCACCAGCCGCGACGCCGCCCTGCAGGCGGTGGACAACCGCCTCTGGGGGGTGATCGCCGCCCCGGATGACAAGCTGGAGGATATCCCCTCCCCTGCCCTTCGGCTCGACCAGGACGCAGCGGCATACGGCCGGGCCGAAGGGTTCCTCTTCCTTTCGAGCGCGGAATGGAACGCCCAAAAACAGGCCATGCTGACCGCCAGCCTGGAACAAATGCCACGGCCGGTGGTGATCGCCAACGCTGATCTGGTTGCGCCGCGAAGCGACGGCTTATCGTTGGAGCCCGGCTTTTTCGGCCATAGAATGGCGGATCAGGGCCAGCAGGATGTGCGCTTCTTTGGCAAGCCCTATGCTGAGGTCTATACGCTGGCCGCGCAGACACTGCCGGACATCGCACCGGAGCGCATTGTGATGTGCGGATGTACTCTGCACACCGACATCCTGGGCGCTGCCGCGCAAGGATGGAAGACTGTGCTAGTTACCCGCGACGGAGTGCTTGCGGGCCAGGACCCGGAAAAATTCATCGAAGCCTCGGGCATCCATCCGGACTACAGCCTGGAGAGAATCTGAAAAGCAAAGGCCGGAGTGCGCGATCGAACCCCGGCCTCTTCAGATCAATCCAAGATACCCGGCAGATTCAGCCCGTGCGCGCGCGCGCAGTCCTTGGCAATGTCATAACCGGCATCCGCATGGCGCATGACTCCGGTTGCCGGGTCGTTCCACAGAACGCGGCCGATACGGCGGTCGGCGTCTTCGGTACCATCGCAGCAGATCACCACACCTGAGTGCTGCGAGAAGCCCATGCCAACGCCGCCGCCATGGTGCAGCGACACCCAGGTCGCACCGGAAGCGGTGTTCAGCAGAGCGTTCAGCAGCGGCCAGTCGGAGACTGCATCGGAGCCGTCCATCATCGCCTCGGTCTCGCGGTTTGGCGAAGCCACCGAACCTGAATCAAGATGGTCGCGGCCGATCACCACCGGCGCCGACAGCTCACCATTGCGGACCATCTCGTTGAACGCGAGGCCCGCCTTGTGGCGGTCGCCCAGGCCAATCCAGCAGATCCGCGCGGGCAGGCCCTGGAAGGCAATGCGTTCCTGCGCCATGTCCAGCCAGCGGTGCAGGTGCTCGTTCTCCGGGAACAGCTCCTTCATCTTGGCGTCGGTCTTGCGGATATCCTCCGGATCCCCCGACAGCGCAGCCCAGCGGAACGGACCTATGCCCTTGCAGAACAGCGGGCGGATATAGGCGGGCACAAAGCCCGGGAAGTCAAATGCGTTCTCCAACCCCTCCTCCAGCGCCATCTGGCGGATGTTGTTGCCGTAATCGACGGTCGGAACACCCATCGCGTGGAAGTCGCACATCGCCTTGACCTGCACCTTCATCGAGGCGCGTGCTGCCTTCTCAACCGCTTTCTTGTCTGTTTCGCGGCGCTCCTTCCATTCGCCCATAGTCCAGCCAAGAGGCAGGTAGCCGTTGACCGGGTCATGCGCCGAGGTCTGATCAGTCACGATATCGGGGCGGATGCCGCCTGCTTCCGCGCGTTTCACCAGCTCCGGGAAGATCTCCGCCGCGTTGCCCAGCAGGCCCACGGATTTGGCCTCGCCCGCGGCGGTCCAGCGCTCGATCATCTCCAGCGCTTCGTCCAGGGTCTCGGCTTTCTCGTCAAGGTACTTGGTGCGCAGGCGGAAGTCGATCGAATCCGGGTTACACTCCACCGCAAGGCAGCAGGCGCCCGCAAACACCGCTGCCAGAGGCTGGGCGCCACCCATGCCGCCAAGACCGCCGGTCAGGATCCACTTGCCCTTCAGGTCGCCGCCGAAATGTTGGCGGCCCGCTTCGGCAAAGGTCTCATAGGTGCCCTGCACGATGCCTTGGGTACCGATATAGATCCAGGAGCCGGCCGTCATCTGGCCGTACATCATCAGACCCTTTTTATCGAGCTCGTTGAAGTGATCCCAATTGGCCCAATGCGGCACCAGGTTGGAGTTGGCAATCAGCACGCGCGGCGCATCCTTGTGGGTCTGAAACACGCCAACAGGCTTGCCCGACTGCACCATCAGGGTCTGGTCTTCTTCCAGGTTCTTAAGGTTCTCGACAATCAGGTCGAAGTCCTTCCAGGTGCGCGCGGCACGGCCGATACCGCCGTAGACCACCAGCTCATGCGGGTTTTCGGCCACATCGGGGTGCAGATTGTTCATCATCATCCGCATCGGCGCTTCGGTCACCCAGTGCTTGGCGGTGATTTCCGGGCCAGTGGGCGGGAAGATGTCGCGGGTGTTCTTGCGGGGATCGCTCATGAAGGCCTCCAGTTTTTCAAATCAGTCAGGATAAGGGTGAGATGAGCGCGCAGTTCGTCCGCACGCTCCGGCAGATAGGTCCAGGGCGGGCTTTCCTGGCAGTAGGCTGCCTGCGCCAGTTCCATCTGGATCGCATGCAGGCCTTCCGCAGGCCGCCCATAGTGGCGGGTGGTCCAGCCGCCCTTGAAGCGGCCATTCAGAACCGAGGTATAGCCCTCTGCGGCTTCGCAATGAGCAACGGTCATGGCCTCGATTGCGGGGGCGCAGGTGGTGCCCAGATTGGTGCCGGTATTGAAATCCGGCAGGCGCCCTTCAAACAGGAAGGGAATATCGCCGCGGATCGAATGGCAGTCATAGAGGATGGCAAAGCCATGAATGGCTTTCACCCGCTCCAGCTCCGCCTCCAGCGCAGCGTGATAGGGCGCGTGATAGACCTCGCGGCGGCGGGTGATTTCCGCCTCGTCCGGCTCCATACCGCCGCGCCAGATCCCTTGTCCGTCAAAGTCGGTCAGCGGCACCAAAGTGGTGGTGTTTTGCCCGGGATAGAGACTGATCCCGGCAGGATCGCGGTTCACGTCGATCACGTAGCGGTGGATCGGCGTGCGGACGGTTGTGACCTCCTCCACCAGCCCGGCATACAGATCGTGAATATGCCAGTCGGTGTCCGCCAGTGCCCGGCCGGTTTCATTGAGGCGCTCCCAGATCTCCGGCGGCACGTCTGTGCCGGTATGGGGCAGCCCCAGCACCAGCGGCGACTTGCCCTGGGTGACTTCGATCATGCGCTGACCTCCACGCCGGCTGCAGCAGCCACTCGGCCCGCACGGACCATGGCGCTGGCAGCCTCGATATCGGGCGCCAGATAGCGGTCCTCGGCCAGCGAGGGGATATCCTCGCGCAGCATTGCCAGCACGTCTTGCAGGCGCGTTGAGGTCTGCAGCGGCGCCCGTGCCTCCACCCCCTGCGCGGCACAGAGCATCTCAACGCCCAGGATCACCGAGAGGTTGGCGTTCATCTTCGCCAGCCGCAGCGCACCGTGGGCCGCCATCGACACGTGGTCCTCCTGGTTGGCCGAGGTCGGGGTCGAGTCGGTCACGCAGGGGTTGGCCAAGTGCTTGTTCTCGCTCATCAGCGCGGCAGTGGTCACCTCCGCGATCATGAAGCCCGAGTTCAGGCCAGGATCGGGCGTCAGGAAGGGCGGCAGATCGTGGCTCAACGTCGGGTCCACCATCAGCGCCACCCGGCGCTGCGCAATGGCGCCGATTTCGGCTACGGCAAGCGCGATCTGGTCAGCAGCAAAGCCCACGTATTCCGCGTGGAAGTTACCGCCTGAAACGATACGGCCCTCGTTCACCAGCACCAGCGGGTTGTCAGTAACCGCATTAGCCTCGATCTCCAGTGTTTTCGCGGCCATCCGCAGCACGTCCAGCGCCGCGCCCACCACCTGCGGCTGGCAGCGGATGCAGTAGGGATCCTGCACGCGGGTGTCGCCCTCACGGTGGCTCTCGCGGATTTCCGAACCATCCATGATGGCGCGCATCTGCTGCGCCACGTCGATCTGCCCGGCATGGCCGCGCAGGGTGTGAATGTCAGCAACCAGCGGCGCGGTGGAGCCCATGATCGCATCGGTTGTCAGCGACGCAATGGTCATCGAAGCCTCGGCCATGCGCCAGGCATCAAACAAACCTGCCAGCGCGCAAGCTGTCGAGAACTGGGTGCCGTTGATCAGCCCCAAGCCTTCCTTGGGCCCCAGAATAATAGGCTCTAATCCGGCCTTTTTCAGGGCTTCAGCGCTGGACATGCGGGTGCCCTCAAAGGTCGCTTCCCCTGCCCCGATCATCGCCGCAGCCATGTGCGCCAGCGGTGCCAGGTCGCCGGATGCGCCAACCGAACCCTGCGACGGGATCACCGGCACCACGCCGCGCTCCAGCATCTGCTCAATCTGCTCGATCACCAGCCAGCGCACGCCCGAGGCGCCGCGGCCCATCGACAGCAGCTTCAGCGTCATCATCAGCCGGGTCTTGTTCTCCGGCAGTGCCTCCCCTACCCCGCAGCAGTGCGACAGGATCAGGTTGCGCTGCAGGGTGGCGGTGTCTTCCGGTGCGATCTTGGTCGAGGCCAGTTTGCCGAAGCCGGTGTTGATGCCATAAACCGCCTCGTCTCCGGCAGCAGCATCAGCCACCATCTGCGCGGCAGCTTCCACCGGCTCACGCGCCGAGGCGTCCAGCTTGGCCGGGGTCAGGTTGCGGTAGATATCTTCCAGCGTGGCAAGCGTGACCGTGCCAGGGATCATCTGGATCATTGTTTGCCCTCATAGATTCGGGTGTGAAGCGGGTTGAAACCGATGCGGTAGGCAAGCTCGCCAGGCGTTTCCACGTCCCAGACCGCCAAATCAGCCCGCATACCGGCGGAAATCCGACCGCGGTCAGCCAGACCCAAAGCCTTGGCTGCGTTGCGCGTGACGCCTGCCAGCGCCTCCTCCGGCGTCATCCGGAACAGGGTGCAGCCCATGTTCATCGTCAACAGCAGGGAGGTCAGCGGCGAAGAACCCGGGTTGCAGTCGGTCGCCAGTGCCATCGACACACCATGGGTGCGGAAATGCTCGATCGGGGGCGCTTGGGTTTCGCGGATGGTGTAAAAGGCACCCGGCAGGATCACCGCAACCGATCCGGAGGCAGACATTGCCTTGGCGTCCTCTTCCGTGGCGTATTCCACGTGATCGACAGACAAAGCGCCGTACTGCGCAGCCAAAGCAGTTCCGCCCTGGTGGCTCAGCTGCTCGGCGTGCAGTTTCACTGGAAGGCCCAACTCTTTTGACACCTTGAAAACGCGTTCGATCTGGGCGGGCGAAAAGGCGATGTTCTCGCAGAAGCCGTCGACGGCATCCACCAGCCCTTCGGCATAGGCGGCGTGCAGAGCCGGGATGCAGACTTCATCGATATAGGCGTCGTCACGCCCCTTGTACTCAGCGGGCGTAGCATGGGCGCCGAGGAAGGTGGTTTTCACCTGCACTGGCCGCAGTTCACCCAGCCGTCGGGCGGCGCGCAGCATGTTCAGCTCTGTCTCGCGATCCAGGCCGTAGCCGGATTTCACTTCAACCGCGGTCACGCCTTCGGAAATCAGCGTGTCCAGTCGCGGCAGAGCCCCCTGTACCAGCTCCTCCAATGAGGCCGCACGGGTTGCCGACATGGTCGAGACAATGCCGCCCCCTGCCCTGGCGACTTCTTCGTAAGACGCGCCGTTCAGGCGCATTTCGAACTCCATCGCCCGGTTTCCGCCAAAGACGATATGGGTGTGGCAGTCAATCAATCCCGGCGTCACCAAGCGTCCGCCAAGATCCTGCATTTCCCACTTCGAATTGTCAGCTGGCAATTCGGCACGCGGCCCAGTCCAAACGATTTGCCCGTCTGAAACCGCAATCGCACCCCCCTCAATCAGGCCATAAGGCATGCTGCCTTCGGCCATCGTGGCCAGCCGCGCGCCTGTCAGAACAAATTTCCCTGTCACTGGCTTCCGAGTCCCTTGTTGCCCCTCCGGCATTAAACTAGGGATTTTTGCGATTATGTCTAGTCATAAAGTGAAGGAAGATCGGGGCCGTCCGGTCTGCACTGCTGACGGCCCCGACGACCGGCTCAGCCCGGTGGAGTTCTTGGGTATTGCGGATGCAGTTCATCAATGATGATCGGATGGGCGTGGGGATGCCCCTCCTGCAGATGCGGGTGGTCCGGCGGCAGTTCCGCATGGCTGTGCTCGACCGCGGCAGAACTGTCCTGAGGCCACAGGCGCCCTGCCGCCACCAAGCCTGCAAGCGCCATCCCTGCCAGAATCAGCATCGCAGCCCCTGCTCCCCAGGCGGCCATCAGCCAAGCCGACAGCGGATAGAACAGCAGCCAGCAGGCATGTGACAAAGTAAACTGGGCCGCAAAGAGCGCCGGGCGGTCCTGAGCGTGGGCCGAACGCGCCAGCAGCCGTCCCGAGGGCGTGAGAATGGTTGAATACCCCAAGCCGATGATGGCCCAGCCGGTTGTCAGCAGAGCAAAACTGAGCGGCTGAACAAAGGCTGCCAGAGACAGGCAAGCCATCGCCGCAATGCCCAGCCCCGCACCTGACAGCATAACGGTACGGTCGGAAAGGCGCTCCAGCAGCCGCGGCAGCATGAAGGCCGCCAGCATAGACCCGGCGCCAAACCCGGCCAGCGCCAGCGCGACTGAGCTCTCAGGCAACCCCATCCCGGCGCGCACCAGCACCACCGTGTTGAC
>JBFOLS010000279.1:0-2155 GCA_040830225.1 Leisingera sp. | reverse complement strand
GCTTCCATCCGCTGGACTGCCGAGGTGATTTCCACGCGAATCGAGTCGTAGACGGCAGCTTTCAAATCATCGTTCCGCTGGCGGCGGATCTCATCCATGACCGCTGTGCGCAGCCCTGCCTTTTGCATCTGTGCAAAAGGCTGGCCTGCGGCAACAGCATCGAGCTGCTGAGTGTCGCCCACAAAAACCACCCGCGGAGCGCCGGTGCGTTCCGCGTAATCCATGAAACTGCGCATGTCCTGAGCGGACACCATGGAGGCTTCATCGACTACAAGGATGGTCTTGCGGTTGTCCACGTCCTGGGGATGGTGACGCTCCGCGGTCGTGACCTTGGCCAGGGTTTCGGCGCTTCCGAGGACGCTGGCAAGCTCATGCACGGCCTGATGGCTGGGGGCAAACCCTTTTACTTCATAGTCGCTCTGGGCCGCGTAGTGAGCCATTTTTTCCATCATAAAGGTTTTGCCAGTACCCGCGTAGCCCTGGATCCCGACGTAGCGGCCGGTGCCGGTGAGAGCGGTTTCAATGGACGCGCGCTGGCCGCCTGTCAGGCTGCTCGCAGCGGAGAGCTTTGTGGTCAAAGTGCTGTCTCCGCTGCGCCCCTTGTAGCCTTGCAGGTCAAGCCCCTCCGACTTTTCCGCTTTGCGCCAGGTGGTGAGAATGGAGCGCTCCAGTTCGACGGACGCTTTGTCGGTCAGAGTCTGACCGTCATCGCCGCTTTAAAACAGCCGGCCTGCCTTGATCTGCCGGTTGATTTCGGCGTCCACTGCCCTGAAGTCTGAGCGGTAGGCGAAGTGCATTGCCGCCACCGTGAGATCTGCCCGGCTGTAAGCGGATTCCCGTTCGCTGATGTGTTCAATTGCGCGCGTCACAGCCTGACTTGGATCGGTCTTCACACGGGCCACGGATGCAGCGCTGGTCAGTAAAGACTTTGCCTTTTCAAACATGCCTGCAGGCTGGGCTGCCTCTGCAAGGGGATTAATCGGGCGCTGCTGATCAAGCGGGATGACAGGCGCAGGCGTTGCAGGACCCATCCGGCCAAGGTCCAGGTGGTTGCGGCTGAGGCCTGCAGCAAGCGCATCCGCGCGCCACGTTTCCCGCAATGCGTCCCGGTCCAGGCTCTTATGTTTCGCCGCGCGGGTTGCTAATGCCGCTTTGCTCGCTGTTTCCGGCGAAACATCCATTCCCTTATTGTCGAGCGCACTCAAAATTTCCTGCCGCCGTTTCGAAAAGGCATCAGTCACTTCCTGCGAAATTCCGGAGATATTCACTTCTCCGTATTTTCCGCGCTCTGTTGCTATGCCAAGGTCAGACATTCGGTTCTCAAAATCCGAGCGGTATATTTCGGTGATGAGTTTTTGATTCTTGTAAATTGCTTCATTGCGGATTGCAGAATATCCGCCGTTTTCATTCTTCACCATATTCGCAATAACGGCGTGACTATGCAAATTCGGATCAAGCGCACGGGACGTGTCATGGCGATAAATTCCCGCAATAATACCTTCTCCGGTTTTTGTGACTATTTCTCCGTCCTGCTGAAAGCGTGTTTTAATAAACCGCTCCTCTACAACAGTCATGGCCGCGCGAACGGCGGCGTCATGAGCTTCAGTAATCCGCTTGTCGCCAATCACCAGGGCGGCCACCGAGGCCGACTTGGAGGCGGAAAAGGTGAGATCAAGACCGGGCCGGTGCTGGCGCTCGCCATCCACGTATCGGCCCATCAGCTTCCCGTCAGGAGCCTCGCCATCGAGCATCTGGGCGAACTGCCGGTCATCGACAAAGCCGGTCAGACCGTTTTCCTCCGCGGCCTTGCCGAACCAGGTGGCCGCCTTCTCACCTTCCTCTGTTCCGGCCTTGTAGTAGCCTTCCTGCTTGTAATAACCGCTGGCAGCTGCCCCGGCCGAGACGTTTGAAATCGACATCATGTCAGGACTCCTCCGCGAAGGCGGTTTCTAGGTTCAGGAAGGCTGTTGCAGCGTCGCCTGCAGCCTCCGCTTTGGGATTTTCGGGCCGCCTCGGCGCCCTCCTATCCGGCTGGGTTTGGCCAACCGCGGGATGAGCACGCACAGAGAGGGGCAGGAGCGGGCTGACCGGTTCAGCCGCCGTGTTCTCAGCTCCAGTATCCTCTGCAGCCTGGGCAGCTTTCTCCGGTGCCAGG
>JBFOLS010000278.1:0-9016 GCA_040830225.1 Leisingera sp. | reverse complement strand
TGCCGTTCGATTCGCGCCTCGACGCGCTGGCGCAGCCAATCCGGTGCATCCAGCCGGGTGCCGATGCCGAAATAGATGCCCCCTGCGCCCAGAAAACACAGCAGCGCCAGCATCCAGACCATCCCGCGCAACAGCCGCCAGTGCCAGCGGCGGCGTGCAGGCTTGCGCGGCCTGCGCAAGCCGCCTTCGGCGCCCTGGCCGGGCCCTTGCACGGGCACCGCTTCAGCGGCTGCCCCGCTATTATCGCCGTCAGGTCCGATCCTGGCTTTCCCTTCGCTGCTCATTGATTATGGTCGCAGTCCAGTGATTTGCGCAGAATACCGGAGACAAGCCAATGCTAGATGTTTCAGATCCCGCCCCTTCTTTTACCCTGCCCCGCGGCGGCGGCGGAGAGGTCACATTGTCCAGCCTCGAGGGCTCTGCCGTGGTTCTGTTCTTCTATCCCCGCGATGATACCCCCGGCTGCACCAAAGAATCCATCGGCTTTTCAGAGGCTTTGCAGGCCTTCGCCGATGCCGGCGCTCACGTTTTCGGGATTTCCAAGGACACAGTGGCCAAGCATGAGAAATTCTCGGCAAAACATGATCTGACCACTCCGCTTCTGTCGGATGCAGAAGCCGCCGTCTGCGAGGACTACGGGGTCTGGAAGGAAAAGAACATGTACGGAAAGAAACACTGGGGCATCGAGCGCTCCACTTTCCTGATCGACGCAGAGGGCCGGATCGCCCGCATCTGGCGCAAGGTCAAGGTCGATGGGCATGTCGAGGAAGTGCTTGCCGCGGCCAAATCGCTGTAATCAGGAAGGCGGGGCGCCACCGCCGGTTCTGCCTACTCTTAGACGGCGGGAACCGGTGCTGTTGGGCCCGGCGCCGCCGGAAGGGCGGCGCGCACCGCGCCGCTGCGCGGTGCCACGCCCAAGGCCGCCAGGGGGATCAGCTTGCTGATTTTTCAGGGCGCGGGAGCCCCGGCCCCTTGTTCCTGCCATGTGCAGCTCTTTCAAGGACCCATCCTCGGGACTAAACCTACTTCAGCCCTTCCCGTGGTGACCGGTCCGGGAATCTTGCGGGCACGGGATGGGCCGTTTAGGTACAGCCCCAGTCACGCCTCTTGATCCTGGAGCCATCCGCCTTTGCCAGCCCCTCACGGACCCGAAACCGAACCTCATATCCCAGCCACGCTGAGTGAAATGGCCGTTGACGTGCTAACGGCCCCGGACGGACGGCTGAAGGCCGCCAGATCCCGGGCCTATGCCTCCGCGTGGCAAACAGCGCGCTCCAATGGCAAAACCATCGCAATCGGCCAGGCTGTGCCGCCGGACCATCCGGCCCGCCCTGCCCGGCCTGAGCTGCTGAGCCCCCGCGATGTGCCAAAACGCAAACCCGGTTCTCCGGCCGGACGGCTGGCGCTGCTGCATGCCGTCGCCCACATCGAACTCAACGCGGTCGACCTGCACTGGGACATCATCGCCCGCTTCGCGCATGTGCCAATGCCAATGGGTTTCTATGATGATTGGGTGAAGGCTGCCGACGAGGAGGCCAAACACTTCAACCTGATGTGCGATTGCCTGGAAGGCTTGGGCAGTTTCTACGGCGCCTTGCCTGCTCATGACGGAATGTGGCGGGCAGCTGAGGACACCGCCCACGACCTGCAGGCCAGGCTGGCGATTGTGCCAATGGTATTGGAGGCGCGCGGACTGGATGTGACGCCTGGAATGATTGAGATCTTCCGCAAGGCTGGCGAAGAAGCGGCGGTGAACGCGCTTGAAATCATCTATGCAGAAGAGGTCAGCCATGTGGCCTACGGGTCGAAGTGGTTCAATTTCGGCTGCGGCAGGGACAACACTGACCCCAAGGAAGTCTTCCACGCCCTGGTCAAGCAGCATTTCAAAGGCGGCCTGAAGCCGCCGTTCAACGAAGAAAAGCGTGCCGATGCCGGTCTGCCCCCCGATTTCTACTGGCCGCTGGCCGACGAATACCCCGCCCACGTCCGGTAAAAGGCAGCCGTCGCCCCCGGGTTATCCAGCGCAGGCCGGGCTTTGGGCCAGGAGATGCTGACGCAAGCACTTCCAGAGCCCGCCCGCTGGAACGCTGCCTTTACCTGCGGCCCTCTGCGGCGTAGACTTGCAAGCCCGGAAGAACGGCGGACCCCATGTTCGAAAACGACTTCCCACTGCTGAGCGCTGCAAGCCTTGTTGCCCTGATCCTGCACAAGGCCGCAGACGGGCCGGTCACATTGAACAGCTGCGAGGAGGCTCTGGCGTCTCTCTTCCGGCAGGCCAGGGAGCGCCCCGGCCTGCAGGCGGCAGAACTGCGCGCACGGCTTGCCGGACACCTGTCCGACCTCGAGATCGCACGCATTCTGGCTCCGGAGCAAAACCGCAGCTGGCAACTGACCCGCCGCGGGCGGCAGGCCCTGAAACGGCACCCAGAGGGGCTGGATCAGACGGATCTGGCGAAATACCCGGAGTTTGCTGCGCACCTGCGCGACACTGCCCACCATCCCTGCGGTATGGACCCGCGCGAAGACAGCTTTGATCAAGGCTACCACGCACGCCGCAGCGGCGTGCGCTTCACCGCCAACCCTTATGCATTCGACGAGGCTGACCATCAGGCCTGGGAAAGCGGCTGGATGGAGGCGCTGGAAGACCAGGCCGGCTGATCTGCATCCGGTGCCGCTGCCTGCGGCCTTGTTGGCTGGCAGCCGCAGCCATGCGCTCGGCAAAATCCCGCCTATCCCGCCGCCGCGCAGCTTCGATTTCCGCGGAATGGGTCAACAGGCTTGCCCAATTGCCCGGCCCTGTCTATTCACTTCGCCCAAGGAGGCAGAGCTGCTGCGGCAGACAGCCTCGAAGAAAGGACAGGGAACGGAACTTGCGCACACGGCTCGCGATCAGAATACACGCCTTTCTCGAGCGCCGCTTTCCAGAGCGGCGGGTGTTCCTCAAATCCGACAGCGACACACGGTTCATCCGGCTGCGCTCGGAAACCCAGCTGGTGGCAGTTGCCGGAGCTACTCTGTTTGTTGCCTGGGCCATCGTCGCCACCGCCATCGTTCTTATGGACAGCATTGGCGCCGGCAATTTCCGGGAACTGGCCAAGCGCGACCAGCAAACCTACCGCGAGCGGCTGAACGCAATCTCGGAAGAGCGGGATGCACGCGCCGAAGAAGCCCTGGCGGCGCAGGAACGCTTCAACGCGGCGCTGGCGCAGATTTCGATGATGCAATCCGAACTGCTGGCCTCGGAAACCCGCCGCCGCGAGCTGGAAACCGGCATCGAAGTGATTCAGACCACGCTGCGCGACACCGTGAGCCAGCGCGATTCCGCCCGTAAGGCGCTGGCACAGCTGCAGGAAGACTCCGAGGACAAAACCGCGGTACACGCGGCCATAGCCAGTGCCGAGGCACAGGCAGGCATGCTGGCCGAGGTGCTGTCGGACACCGCCGCGGAGCGCGACCGGATCATGGCCGATGCCCGCGACGCCATCGGCCAGCGCGACGAGCTGGAGCTGGAACTGCAGCTGATGGACGAGCGCAACGGCCAGATCTTCCGCCAGCTGGAAGAGGCTGTTGCCGTTTCGGTTGCACCGCTCGACAAGATGTTCCGCAGCGCCGGCATGCCCACCGACCGCATTCTCGAGCAGGTCCGGCGCGGCTACAGCGGCCAGGGCGGCCCGCTTGAGCCGCTGGCGATGTCGACACGCGGTGAAGAACCGGCCCCGGAAGAGCTGCGCGCCAACAAAATCCTGGCTCAGCTGGACCAGCTCAACCTCTACCGGCTGGCCGCTCAGCAAGCCCCGTTTGCGACCCCCGTGAACCTTGGACAGGTCCGCCAGACCTCCGGATTCGGCTACCGCCGCGATCCGAAATCCGGCGGCCGCCGCCTGCACAAAGGCTCCGATTTCGCGGGCCGCACCGGCACCGACATTTTTGCCACCGCCGACGGAGTGGTCACCCATGCAGGCTGGCAGTCCGGCTACGGCCGGCTCGTCACGATCCGCCACGCTTTCGGCATCGAAACCAGATACGCCCATAACTCGAAACTCCGCGTGACAAAGGGCCAAAGGGTCTCGCGCGGGGATCACATTGCTGATATGGGTAACACCGGACGGTCCACCGGGACCCACCTCCATTACGAGGTCAGGGTCAACGGCCAACCCGTAAACCCCATGATCTACATCAAGGCTGCGAGAAATGTTTTCTAAATCGAAGATCAATGAGCCTGGACCGAAGCAGGCCGACGCAACCCCGGCACCTGCTGCTGCGCCGGCAGCTCCGGTCAGCGACTACAAGTCCAGCGCCCCCAAGGCCAAGCCCGCCGCGTCGCTGCTCAGCTCGGACCTGCACATCACCGGCAACGTGAAAACAACCGGCGACATCCAGGTCGAAGGCACCGTCGAAGGCGACATCCGCGCGCATCTGCTGACCGTTGGCGAAACCGCCACCATCAAAGGTGAAGTCACCGCTGATGACGTCGTGATCAACGGCCGCATCGTCGGCCGCGTGCGCGGCCTGAAAGTGCGCCTGACCTCCACTGCACGGGTCGAAGGCGACATCATCCACAAGACCATCGCGATCGAAAGCGGCGCCCATTTCGAAGGCTCCGTGCAGCGCCAGGACGATCCGCTAAACCCGGGCGGCCGCAAGACAGCTCCGGCGCCGGCCGCAGCCCCCGCTCCGGCCCCGTCGGCCGCAGTTCAGGCCGCAACCGCAGCGCACAAAGCGGAAGGCTGATCAGCCCACCCAGAGCCGCTGAAAACGGCCGGGGCTGACAGGGACCCCAATTTACACGCCGCAGGTGAAAACCTGCGGCGTTCTTATTCCTTAAGACATTTTAAACACACCATTAGGGATCAGGTTTCCCCCACCTTGTAACCGAAAGTTGCAGTTGTTAACTGGCGGTTAATCATTGGGCGTCTGCCCGCATCCTAACCTTTAGATCAGGACACAATTCAGAAATGGCGACAGTTGTTGTAAACAGCGCAGGCGGATCATGGTCTCTCGATGATCTGAATTCCCCGGATTTTGCAAATGCCAGCATTACCTATCAAACGACCAGCCGGATTGAATTCACAGGGACAAACGGCGCAGGTTTTTCTCTGACTGGCGACTTTTCTTCAGCCTCGGCATACAGTTGGACGCTGACGTCTCTCAATATCACGTCCTACGGCACCACAGTCTTTTCGATTTCTGGTTTCTCGATGAACTTCTATACGTTCGCAACGTCGAGCGGATCGTCCCTGGAAGCGTCCATCCTGTCCGGTAGTGACTCCATCACCTCAAACATGTCATCCGGGCAGCTTTGGTACGCATATGGCGGAAACGATACCATTAATCTCGGAACTGGGGACGACACCATCAACGGCGGCTCCGGAAAGGACCGGCTGATCATCAACGACAGTTTCGGCAATGCGGACGCATCTTCAAGTTTCGGCACGCTTCTGCTCGACAGCGCGGATGGCAATGACCGGATCAGCAGCGTTGAAATCCTGGAGTTTGCGAACCGCACCCTGGCGGTGACAGTTGGAAGCTCCAGCAGCAACAGCCTGCAGGGCGACAGTACGTCCGGCGTGAACCACGACCTGATCCTGGGCGGCGGCGGCAACGACACTATGCGCGGTCTCTCCGGCAACGACGTTCTGCTGGGCGAAAGCGGAAACGACAGGATGGAAGGCGGTGCAGGCCTTGATCAACTGAAGGGCGGCGACGGCAACGACACGCTTCTCGGGGGCGACAGCAACGACATTCTTACCGGCAACGGCGGCAGCGACCGTATGGAAGGCGGCAGCGGCCGCGACCGGATGTCCGGCGGCGGCAACGACGATGTCCTGCTGGGCGGCAACGGAAATGACCGCCTGATCGGCGGCGGCGGTAATGACACCTTGTCCGGCGGCACCGGCGACGACACGCTGAACGGCGGCAACGGGCGCGACGTGCTGCTCGGCCACAAGGGCAACGACCTGCTGACCGGTGGCAGCCGGGCCGATACCTTTGTGTTCCACAAGGGCCACGGCAACGACACCATCACCGACTTCACCGCAGGCCTGGACCACATCCAGATCGGCCGCGGAGCCTCCCGCCTGGACCAGTTGGATTTCGAGCAGCAGGGCGATGACGTTCTGGTGTCCTTTGCCAATGTGACCATTCTGGTCGAGGACGTCACCGTGGGCCAACTGCAGGACGCCGACAACTTCCTGTTCTAAGAACGTCCCAATGGAACCGTTGAGCCACCTTCGGTTTGGCTCAACGCCTTTGCTTTGTAAAAGCTCCAAAAAAGAAGCGGTCTTTCATTCTTCGGACTTAAGCGTTCTGAATGCGGCCGTCATTATTAGATCTAGTGTCCGCCAAATCGAGGATGTCAGATGGCCACATTTACGGTTAACGATTCCAGTCAAGGCTGGGGTCTTTCGGATTTGCAAAACTATTCCATCAGCAATCCAACACCCAGCGCCGTTACCCCCAATCTTGTAGTGGTCACGGGAACCAATTCCAGCGGCCTGCCTGTGACAGTCAGCGCAACCGGCAATTTCAGCGTGTCCGGCTCTCAAGTTGTCGGCCGCCTCCACAGTGTTTCCCTGAACATTGATGGTGTCACTGTAATATCTGCAAGCGGGATGGACGTTTATTATCCGTTCTACGCCGAATTAGACTCTAGTCTGTTCGCAGACCATGCAACACGGGGTGACGATCTGTTCCTCATCAACTCAAGTTACCACTACAACTCATGGCACTTGGGTTCTGGCAATGACACCATGCACGCCAGTAGTGGCGATGACAACATCAACGGCGGTTTCGGCACTGACAGGGTGCTCATCGATAGCAACTTTGCGGATGCCGTACTAAGCAGCAGGGGAGTGGACACGCGGGTCAGATCTGCTGAGGGCCGTGACAGGCTCGTTTCTATAGAAGTTGTTGAGTTCAATGACCGGACTTTCAGTCTCCAAGACGGAGACAGCGGAAACGATGACGCCGACAAAATATCAGGCAACGTTCTAGATGGCCTTGCCGATGACTTAATCCTGGGAGGACAAGGCAACGACACTCTCAATGGCCTGTCCGGCGACGATGTCCTGATAGGGGGAAGCGGCAATGACAGCCTCATCGGTGCAAATGGCAAAGACATTCTGGAAGGGCGCAGCGAGAATGACGTTCTATTGGGTGAAGCGGGTAACGATCTGCTGCTAGGTGGCGACGGAGATGACGATCTCAACGGTGGCCATCACCGTGACCGGCTTTTGGGTGAAACCGGAAATGATACTTTGAAGGGCGGAACCGGAAACGACCTACTGAATGGGGGCACAGGGTCCGACAGCATGGTCGGCGGTAGCGGAAACGATACCCTTATTGGCAGCAAGGGGCAGGATTCCCTGACCGGCCATACCGGCAATGATATTCTGCAGGGCGGTGGAGGCAAGGATGTCTTTGTCTTCCACAAGGGCCACGGTAACGACACCATCCGAGGCTTCCAGGAAGGCATTGATCTCATTTCAATCGGCCGCGGCGCCTCCCGCCTAAAACAGCTGGATTTCGAGCAGCAGGGCGATGACGTGCTGGTGTCCTTTGCCGATGTGACCATTCTGGTCGAGGACGTCACCGTGGGCCAGCTGCAGGACGCCGACAACTTCCTTTTCTGAGGCATCCCCAGCCCAAGCTGAACGGTCAAGGCGCGTCCCGCGGCGCGCCTTTGCTATTTCAGCATCCATTGCCCGTCCGGCCAGAAGGCATGGAAAGCAAAGGCAAACATCACGTCGTGCGGCACATCCAGCCCGGCGCTGTCCCGGACGCGGACCGAGCCGATGTCGCGCCCGCCCGCAACCGTTCGGCTGTCCAGTGCCGAGGCCTGCCCGGCCTGCCAGCTCAGCACCACGCCCGCCTCGCGGATTTCGCCTTCCCGCGCCAGCCGCGCCAGCGGCCAGGCCCGGCTGCCGACACGCACCACCCGGTCCAGCGGCGCCAGCCCGTGCGGTGGCGGGGTTCCATCGTAAAGAAACGGCCATTCGGCGCTGTCATAGCCCTGGTAGGGATTGCGCCCATAGCGCCGGTTATAGGCGGGCTGCGCCATCACCAGCCCGTCCGGGTTCCGGACCAGAAACTCTTCCCAGCTCTCCACCCAGCTCGGCAGGCTGGCCAGCCGCTGGCCGCTCATCTTTCCGACAATCCCGGTTCCGATCGCCTGCTGCCACCAGCTCTGGGTTTCCTGGTCATACATCACCATGTCGGAGTAGCGCAGCTTGCCGGTCACTCCGAAACTCAGCACACCGGCGCTGGTGCGCCGGTCGAAAGTCACAGCCGAATTGCACAGGGGGCAATAGGTCACCGCAACCGGCACGCCGCCAACTTCGTCATTAACGATCTCGTGCCAGGTAAGATAACGCAGCGGATAGGCCCGCGGCCTGGCGCCTTCGATCTCAAGGGTGATCACCGGCTCGCGCGGCTGCAGCCGCCGGTCCTTGCCGGCCTCAACAAACCGCGGCGCATCCAATGCCGGAATGCCGTCCTTGGGCACCCCGCCTGAGCGGATTTGCTGCCAGTCGGTGATCTGCGACTGGCTGAAGTCTGTCTTTGGCCATTCCCGCTTCCACTCCGCAGGCCCGGCCTGCACCGGCCAGGGAAGCAATACAGCGGCACTCAGCAACAAGCGTTTCAGCATCAAAAGTCTCCCCGCTGCTTTCAGTATTAAAAAGGCCGCCGCAGGGGGAATAGTGGGAAACACGCGCTTGTGACGTCAGTTTAACGGTGATTTTGCGGTCCATCCTGCCCCCGCGGCAAAGGCAGGACCCGGCCGGATCACCGCTTGATTCCGCAGGCCGGTGTCGGGCATTGATGCTGAAAAGCTATTGTTAAATCATTGGAGAAACAGGATGCCTATTATCCTCGGCGCCTTGGCGGTTCTGGCCGCGGTCTACATCTGGGTCATTCGCGCCCGCAACGCCACCGAAGCCGCACATGAAATCCTCGATGCTGCCAATGATGTGCGGCTTGCAGCACGCCGGTTCGGCTTTCGCCGCCGCAACAATAC
>JBFOLS010000277.1:0-7947 GCA_040830225.1 Leisingera sp. | reverse complement strand
GCCTGCTTTTGTTTTCGTGCCGTTCGCTTCATTTGCACTTAACCTCTTCGTGAGATCGCCTTCGATACAAAGCAACCAGGCAGCACGTGGTAGAGTCATTTTGCAACATAGTAAAAACTTCACCGGCCCATACGCTTCACTATCTCGGTGAGAGAGGCGCGCATTCGGTGGAGCTCATGTGCCGCCCTGCGCAAGTGATCGCAACTGGCGTGGGCCCAGATGTTGGTCGTATAGCCCACGTGGGCAAATGGCTCTTGGGCACGGTTCGTCTGACCTGCGGCGCGCCAATTAGTTAACAATAAAAGCCCCGCCCAACGGCGCGGCATTTGAAGGACCGGCCATGCCCCTCCGGCTACTGAAATACGGGTTGTCCAAGGACTACCCGGTCACCGGCGATATTCCGGCGACCCCCGATCTGAAACCCTCTTACGATGTGGTCATCGTCGGCGGCGGCGGTCATGGCCTCGCCTGCGCCCATTACCTGTCGAAGTACCACGGCATCACCAATGTGGCGGTGCTGGGGAAGGGCTATCTGGCCGGCGGCAACACCGCCCGCAACACCACCACAATCCGCTCCAACAACACCACCAAAAAGGGCATCGCTTTCTACAAGGAAAGCGTGCAGCTTTATGAGGAGATGAGAGAGGAGCTGGACTTCAACGTGATGTTCAGCCAGCGCGGCCAGCTGACCCTGGCGCATACCGAGGCGACCCTGCGCTCATTCCATCTGCGTGCCGAGATGGGCAAACATGCAGGGACGAACATCGAGGTGGTGGACGCCCAGACCGTCAAAGAGTTGTCGCCGCATCTGAACATGGACGAGGGCGGCCCGCTGGAGATCATCGGCGGCCTCTGGCACCCCGACGGCGGCACGGCCCGCCATGATGCGGTGGCCTGGGGCTATGCGGCGCAGGCGTCGCGCCGCGGTGTCGAGATCCACCAGCGCACCGAGGTCGAGGGTTTCGACGTTGAGGCAGGCAACATCACAAATGTGCGCACCAACCGCGGCACCATCGGGGCAGGCCAAGTGATGATCGCCGTCGGCGGCATGAACTACGACATGGCGCTGAAAGCCGGTGTCGAGCTGCCGATCCGCTGCTTCCCGCTGCAGGCGATGGTGACCCAGCCGCTGAAACCCTGGCTGCACACGCTGGTCAGTTCCGTCTCCTTGCACACCTACCTGGTGCAATCCTCGCGCGGTGAGATCGTGATCGGCGGCGGCTCGGACCCCTATCAGCTCTACTCCACCCGCTCGACGCTCGACATGAAGGAACACCTGGCCGAGGGTGCCACCCATCTGTTCCCCTTCCTGCACGGCGTGCGTCTGCTGCGCCAATGGGCCGGCATCACTGACATGACACCGGACTATTCCCCGATCATGGGCGCCAGCCCGCTGAAGAACCTCTGGCTCGATTGCGGCTGGGGCACTTGGGGCTTCAAGGCAACGCCGGTGGCCGGCAAATACATGGCCCAGACCATCGCCAACCAGAAGGTCGCGCCCATGCTCGAACCCTTCACCATGGAGCGCTTTGCCAGCTTCGATCTGCTCAACGAAATGGGCGCCACGGCTGCGAGTCACTGATATGAAGATCCTGACCTGCCCGATGAACGGGCCCCGCAACATCAACGAATTCCAGAGCTTCGGCCCCCTGAAGGCCAACCCCGACCCCGAGACCACCTCCGACCAGGACTGGGCCCGCCACCTGTTCCGCGCCGACAACACCCGCGGTGTGATTGTCGAATGGTGGCGCCATGTGCCGTCCAACTACTTCTTCCTGGCCGAGCGCAACGCCACCACCAACGAGGTGATCCGCACCTTTGACCCGTCCGAGCTGGAGGCCGCCCAATGACCCGCCTCCCCGCCCCTTACGGCAGCCGGATCAACCGCGCCAAAACCCTGCGGTTCTCCTTTGAGAACAAATCTTTCGAAGGTTTCGAAGGCGACGTCATCGCCTCCGCCTTGGCGGCAGGCGGCCAGTGGATGCTGTCGCGCTCGTTCAAGTACCACCGCCCGCGCGGGCTGATGTCTATGGCGGGTGCCGAGGCCGACACGCTGGTGCAGCTGCCGTCTGACCCCAACGCCCAAGCCGACCTTACCCCGGCGACCGAAGGCCTGCAGGTCACCGCCCAGAATGTGAACGGCTCGCTGGAGCATGACCGCGATGCCTTCATGGACAAGCTGGGCCGCTTCATGCCGGTCGGCTTCTACTACCGCACCTTCATGGGGCCGGCGCGCTCCAGCTGGCTGAAGCTGTGGGAGCCGCTGATCCGCAAGAAGGCGGGCCTGGGTGTGATCGACCTGAAAGCCCCGCACAAGGACTATGAGAAAGCCAACCTCTTCTGCGACGTGCTGGTGGTGGGCGGCGGCCACGCCGGCCTGACAGCAGCAATCGAAGCCGCCCAGGGCGGGGCTGATGTGATCCTGGCCGAAATGGAGCCGGAACTGGGCGGCGCCCTGACCTACCGGCGCGGCGATGGCGCATTGCTGCAAGAGCTGCTGGATCAGGCAGGCAAGCTCCCCAACCTCCGCCTGATGACCTCCACCACCGTCAACGGCTGGTTTGAGGACAACTGGCTGCCGCTGATCCAGGGCCGCAAACTGTTCAAGACCCGCGCGCGGGAAGTGATCCTAGCGACGGGATGCATCGAACAGCCCGCGATCTTCCGCAACAACGACCTGCCTGGCGTGATGCTCAGCTCTGCCGCGCAGCGGCTGATGCGGCACTACGCGGTGAAACCCGGCAGCCGCGCCGCAGTTCTGGCCGCCAACCCCGACGGCTACCGCGTTGCGCTGGACCTCATCGCGGCCGGCGTCGACATCGCCCTCCTCGCCGACCCGCGCCCCGGCGGTAGCGGCGGAGACCTGGGTGATGAACTCCGCGCCAAAGGCGTGCGCATTGTGCAAGGCCAGTTCGAGGAAGCCCGCGGCAAATCCCATGTCTCCGCCGTCAAAATCTCCGGCGAATGGATCCCCTGCGACCTTGCCGTGGTCTCGGTCGGCTATGCCCCGATGTGGCAGCTGCCCTGCCACGCCGGCGCCAAGCTCGGCTATGACGAGGGCACCGCGCAATTCTCGCTGACCCTGCCCGATGCGCCCATCTCCGCCGTCGGCGGCGTCACCGGCCTCTTTGGCACCGAGGCGGTCACCGCCAGCGCGCAGATTGCGGCCCAGACCGCCCTCGCCCGCCTCGGCAAAGAGACCCGCGAAATCCCCCCGGCCCTGGACGACGAGGCCCCGCTCGCAAACTTCAAACTCCCGATCAACGCCCACCCCAAGGGCAAGGACTTCATCGACCGCGACGAGGACCTGCAGGTCAAGGATCTGCAGAACGCGGTGAAGGAAGGCTACAGCGAGCTGGAGCTGGTCAAGCGTTTCTCCACCGTCGGCATGGGCCCCTCACAAGGCCGCCACTCGGCGCTGGCCACGGCCCGCACCGTCGCCAAAGCCACCAACCGCAAGGTGGCCGAGGTCGGCGTCACCACCGCCCGCCCTCCGTTTGCGCCGGAAACGCTGGGTGTGCTTTCGGGCCACCACCATCCGGCCGAGCGCCGCTCCGCCCTGCATCAGGAGCACATCCGCCTTGGCGCCGACATGCGGCCCGTTGGCGCCTGGCGCCGCCCCTATTTCTATGGGCCGAAGGCAGACGCCAAACGGCTGATCGAAGAGGAAGTCCACGCCGTCCGCAATGGCGTCGGCGTGCTCGATGTCTCCACCCTTGGCGGGCTGGAAGTCCGCGGCCCCGATGCTGGTGAGTTCCTCAACCGCATCTACACCATGGCCTACAAGAAACAGCCTGTCGGCCGCTGCCGCTATTGCCTGATGACCAACGAGATGGGCACGGTGATCGACGACGGGGTTGCCTACCGGCTGGCCGAGGATCTCTACTATGTCACTGCCACCACAGGTGCTGTGGCGCGGGTCTACTCCGACATGCTGTTCTGGAACGCCCAGTGGCGGCTGGATGTGGATGTGCTGAACGTGACCGCCGCTTTCTCCGGGCTCAACATCACCGGCCCCAAGGCCCGCGCCGTGGTGGAAGCGCTGGAAAGCGACATCGATTTCTCGCGCGAAAGCTTTGCCTATCTCGACGGGCGCGAGGGCACTGTGGCGGGAGTCCCGGTCCGCGCCATGCGGATCGGTTTCACCGGCGAGCTGAGCTATGAACTGCACTGCCCCTCGACCTACGCCAAAACCCTGTGGGATGCGGTGATGCAGGCAGGCGAGGCCCACGGTTTGCGCCCCTACGGGCTGGAGGCCAGCCGCATCCTGCGCCTCGAAAAAGGCCACATCCTGATCGGCCAGGACACCGACGCGCTGACCTCCCCGGATGAGCTGGGCTTTGGCTGGGCGGTTTCCAAGACCAAACCGTTCTTTGTCGGCAAACGCGCCATCGAGATGCGCCGCAACAAGGGGCTTCCGCGCAAGCTGGTCGGCCTCACCTTCGACGGCCCCGACGTGCCGGGCGAAAGCTGCCTGGTGCTGAAGGACGACATCCCCGTCGGCCACGTCACATCGGTCCTGTGGTCGCCGACGCTGAACACTCATATCGCCCTGGCCTATGTGCATGGCGATGACGCGGCCGAAGGCACCCCCGTCACGGTGAAATGCCGCAACGGCGCCCGTGTCACCACGCCGGTGCGCGGCCATGCCTTCTTTGACCCGGACAACAAACGGCAGGAGCTTTGACCATGCGCCTCTACCCGCTGGACCCGCAAGGCGCCGCCGAGGGCGTACCCCTGATGACCGGCCCGGTCTCCTTGCGCGACGACAGCCGCACACCCCGCTTCGGCCTCAAAGGCCGCGGCACTGTCAGCTTCCTGCAATCGCAGGGCTATGAGGTGCCGGAGGTGAACCGCATTGCAAACGGCGTGCTGCGCCTGGGCCGCGAAGAGGCCGTGGTGCTGAACCACCCGGACGATTTGCGCGCCCGCTGGAATGCAGCCCCGGCGCCAAAAGGCTATTATTCTTGGCGTCAAGAAACCTGGGCGATGATGCACCTCTCCGGTCCGCATCTTTTCGACCTGATGGCCAAGATCTGCCCGGTGAACCTTAATGAAGGCGCCTTTGGCCAAGGCGAGATTGCCCAGACCCGTGTCGGCTATGTCGAGGCCACCACCTGGCGCGACGACCGCAGCGGCCCCGGCTTTTCGGTGCTGTTCGACATCGCTGCTACCGCCTTCTTTGCCAATGCCGTGGCCACCGCGGCGGGTGAATTCGAAACGGGGACCGCATGATGAAATCGCCCGTTGTCATCCTTCACACCAACAATCCCACCCCGGCGCGCGAGGTGCTGGCCAAAGGCCACCCGGACCTGCAAACCCACACCTGCGACACCTATGAGGGCCTGCCCGCGATGGTCGCGGAGACCGGCGCCGAGGTGGTCTATTCCGTGCGCTTCAACGGCACCCCGAGCTTCCCGCGCCAGGCGCTGCTGGACGCGGAAACGGTCAAATGGGTTTCGGTCGGCGGCTCCGGCACCGATCATATGAACCCTTGGGATCCAAAGGCGCTCACTGTCACCAACTCGGCCGGCGTCGCTGCCGACATGATGGCGCAATACGCGCTGGGGGCGATGTTCCACTTCACCCTTGGCCTGCCTGCCTTCCGTGCCGCGCAGACCCAGCGCGAGTGGCTCTCGGCGCAGGTGGAACCGATCGACGGCAAGACCGTGCTGATCATCGGCCTCGGCAAAACCGGCGAGGCGGTAGCGGCGCGGTCCAAGGCCTTGGGACTCAACACTATCGGCGTCCGCGCCCGGCCCAAGGACACGCCCAACGTTGATGAAGTGCACTGCATGGACGCCCTGCCCTCCCTCTGGGGCCGCGCCGATTTTATCGTCACCTGCGTGCCGCTCTTGGACAGCACCCGCGGCATCGTAGGGCCGGAGGCTTTCGCTGCGATGAAAGACACCGTTGTGATCATCGACGTCTCCCGCGGCGGGGTGATCGACGAGGCGGCCCTGCTCGCAGCACTCGACGCAGACCGCATCCGCGGCGCGGCGCTGGATGTCTTCACCGTCGAACCGCTGCCCGCAGAACACCCGCTTTGGGCCTATGAAAACGTCATCATCACCCCGCATTGCTCCTCGGTCTACCAAGGCTGGGATTTGAAGTCGGTGGAGATGTTCTCCGAAAACCTGATGCGCTACCGCAAGGGCGAAGCGCTGAGCAATATCGTTAATCCTGAAAGGGGATACTGAACCAATGGCACGTGAACGGCGCAGCGGCGGACGCCGCGGAAAATCCACCCGTTCCGGCGGCAGCATCGAACAGCTGCCTTGGACCCAGGTGAAAAACACCTACCCGGCGTACGAGCTGCTGAACCCCGACCAAATGGACCAGCTGCACGCCACCTCGATGCGGATCCTGTCGGAGGCCGGCATAAGGGTGATGGGCGGCAATGTCATGGACATCTTCGAGGGCGCGGGCGCCATCGTCGACCGGGACACCAAGACCATCCGCATGGATGAAAGCATTGTCATGGAGGCGCTGAAGACGGTGCCGCGCACCTTCACCCTGACCGCGCGCAACCGGGCCAAGCAGATCACCATGGGCGGCAACAACGTGAACTTCGGCCTGGTCGCTGGCCCGCCGAACGTGCACGACTGCATCAACGGCCGTCGCCAGGGCAACCTGACCGATTACCAGAACTTCATCAAACTGGCGCATCACTTTAACGCCATCCACCTGATCGGCAACCAGGTGACCGCACCGCTGGAGCTGCCCGCCAACAACCGCCACCTGGACACCTATCTGGCCAACCTGACCTATTCGGACCTGTCGTTTCACTGCTCCGCCATCGGCCGCGGCCGGGCGTTGGACGGGATCAATATGATGGCGATCACCCGCGGCCAGAAGCCCGAGGAGATGAAGGGAGATCCGGGTGTGATCACCATCATCTCGGTGAACTCGCCGCGGCTGTTCGACGATGCGATGGGCGACGGGCTGATTGCCATGGCCGAACATGGCCAGCCGGTGACCGTGACCCCCTTCACCTTGATGGGCGCAATGACTCCGGTGACCCTGCCCGCCGCGCTGGCACAGCAGAATGCCGAGGCGCTGTTTGGGGTGGTACTGACCCAACTGATCAATCCGGGCACGCCGGTGACGTACGGCTCGTTCACCTCCAACGTCGATATGCGCTCCGGCGCGCCTGCCTTCGGCACGCCGGAAAACGCCAAAGCCAATATCGTCGGCGGCCAGCTGGCGCGGCGCTATGGCATCCCCTACCGGACTTCCAACGCCAACGCCTCCAACGCAGTCGACCTGCAGGCGGCCTATGAAACCATGATGGCAAGCTGGGGCGCGGTTCTGGGCGGCGCCAACATCGTCTACCACGCGGCCGGCTGGCTGGAGGGCGGCCTCACGGCGTCTTATGAGAAATTCATCATGGATGTGGAGATCATCCAGAATATGATGGAATTCCTGAAACCGATGAAGTTCGACGAGGACGAGCTGGGCTTTGATGCGATCCAGTCGGTGCCGACCGGCGGCCATTTCTTTGGCGCCGAGCACACCATGGCGCGCTATGAGACCGCGTTTTACAAGCCGATGCTGTCGGACTGGCAGAATTACGAGAACTGGGAAGCGGCCGGCGCCAAGGACGCGCTGCAGCGGGCGACCGGTCTTTGGCAGCAGGCGCTGCAGGACTACGAAGAGCCCGCAATGGACCCGGCCATCAAGGAAGAGCTGGAGGCCTATGTGGCCAGAAGGAAGGAAGAGATCGGGTCGGACGAACCTTGAGCGGGCAGGAGCGAGGGGCCAGCCCCTCGCGCTCTTAGAGCTAATACACGAAAAGCAGGTTGATCCTGTTGGCACTACTTTCAACTGACGTGCTCCCCCTCAAAGTCCTCGCTTTGTGGTTAGCCTGTTCTCCAACTGATGTGATCCCCAACGTGCCCTCGGCCGTTGTTAGAATTTCCGCAATTCCATCAGGTTCACGGGCTG